>NZ_JAIQXV010000014.1 GCF_020166415.1 Deinococcus multiflagellatus | reverse complement strand
AAGTTTATCGAGCACCTGATCAAGTTTTGCCCTGGTCTTGTTGATGACGGCCCTCACCTTGCCGCCAAAGTTCCCCAACCCCACGACCTTGCTGAGCCAGGCCAGGGCGACTGGAATCGCGCCGCCCAGCGCACGGTCGATAAAGCCAACGGCGCCACTGATATTGCCTGCGGCAATGGCACTGATGCTCCCCAGCGCATTCGTGATCACCGCGCCGATCTGTGCGGCCTGCTGCACCACCGTCTGCACCGTCTGGAAGGCCCCAATAATGGCGTTGATAAAGCCGCCACCTGGAATCAGCATGGTCACCAGCTTCTGCACGCCCGCCAGCACCAAACTTTTGGTGACTTCGCCCTTGATTCCACTGGTGATCTCCTGGCCGACGTCCCCCTTCTGGGCGTTCACCTCTTCCGCCTTGTGCAGGCCCCCTTTCATGGTCTGAAGGACCTGAACGGTCGCTTCTGCCTTGGTGACTTTTTCCTGACCGCCAGGCCCCAGGGCTTTGACCAGCCGGCCCCGCATGGCCTGATAGGTCAGACCCATTACGCTCAGGGCCGTCAGGAACACGCCCTGGAGATCAAACTTCACTGGAAAGGCAATCCCCGTGCTGCCTGTCAGCCACTGACCCAGTCCGTTCTGAAGGTGTCTGGGCGCGTTGGCGCTGAAGGTCTTGAAACCGCCCTTGACCGCCTGCACCAGATTCTGGGCAAATTTGCCCGGGTTCTTCAGAACTTGAATGATGACGTCGCCAGACCCACGCAGCTTGGCGACGACCTGCTGACCCACAGGGCCGAGGCCAGCGGCCAGCGCAGTCAAGCCAATATCGGCAATCTTGCGGGCACTGCCCACGATCAGGTTTTTGAGGCCACTGATGCGCCGGGTCACTGCATTCTTCGCCGCCCCCAGGTCAGCCTTGCCGATGGCCTGCCCGATCTCGCCCAGCGCCCCACCCAGGTCCAGTTTGCGCAGTTCTGCGCTGAACCACGCCCAGGCTTTGGGAATGGCATTCGTTTCTTTCACTGCCTTGAGGATGTCTTTCAGGGGGCCGGGCACCCACCCCGCCAGGGCATCCAGAATCGCGCTGGGGTTGCCCGCCATCGTTTTGCCTGTCACCAGGTCTTTGCCAAAGGCCAGGCACAATTCGCGGTAGCCTGGCAGGGCGGTGAGGGCCCCCGCGATCATGGCCTTGCCCTGGTCCGCCAGGGCCTGCGCGCCCGCCTTGACCTGGTCCGCAGCCCAGCTGAACGGATTGCCCAGGCGCTGCACCGTCTGTGGGTAGAGGTCGTACAGCGGCTTGAGTGCCACCTGTTGAACGGCGCCGTCCTGGACGCGTTGGAGGGCGGCGGCTTTGCTGTACACGCCGGGCGCGTGGGGATTGGGGGGCAGCAGGCCCTTGGCACTGGGCATCACCTGGGCGAGTTTGGTCCCCATCGTCCGGGCTTCGGCTTCTAGACCGGCATCGGGGTCCACACCCGGACCGACACGCCCTTGAGCCTGCTGCACTGTATGGGTGACCTCGTGGGCCAGCAGTTCAAGGCCAGACTGGGAGTTCGGGTTGAACCGCCCAGATTGGAAGAAAATGTCTGTCCCGGTCGTGAAGGCAATGGCATTCACGCCCTTGGCCAGTTGGTCCGCTTCCGCATCGTCGTGAACGCGCACCTTGCTCAGGTCGTGGTTCAGCCCCTGCTCCAAATGCCGCTGAATCGCCTCAGGCAACGGATTGCCGGCCCCCCGTCTCTCCTGAATCCGTTGCAGGACAGGCTGTGTGGCTTCCGCATCCAGTTCCGCCAGTTGTCGTTGCAGGCTCTGCCGCTGTGCCCAGGTTGCCGCTTGCTGCGCTTCGCTTTCGTACCGCTGCACGGCGGCATCCACGGCGCGTTGCAAGGCCAGCCGTTCGCCTGCGGGCACCATTCCCAGCACCACCCGGCTCACTGGGGCGCTGATCTCGTGGCGCTGGAGCGTCGCTAAGTGTTCGCCGTACGTGTCATACCGAGCTTGGACTGGGCCTCGATCAGACCGAAAGCCCTGAGCCAAGGTCTGCGCTACCTGTCGTTGGAGTGCCGTGAACTGGGCATATTGCCGGCTGTCTAGCGCTTTGCCCTCAACCTGCTCGGCCTGGTGGCGCATCACCGTCACCCAATCACTCGCTGTCTGTGGCTTCGTGGAAACGGGATGGACTTCACGCTGAACCGGCGCACCTTGGACTTGCAGCAGTGCACTCAACTGCTCCGCCACCGCTTGGCGCTGTATCTGCACGCGCTCGACTTCCTGGCGGTCCAGCGTGGCCGCGCGTAGAGGAACCTGGACAGCCTGCCGCTGGGCGGTCACAGGACGCAGCGTATGCCGTTGAATCGCCTGTTGTGCTTGGAATACACCACTCGTGGTCTCTGAAGCCGGCGCAGGCAGAACGGCGCGGGTTTCTGATCGTTTCTGAACCCGGCGGGTGAATTCGGGCGCGCTCACGTCTCGCAGCGTACCCGATATCTGCACGGTTGGTCAGCGAAGCTGCCACGTGACTTTCGAGTTTTCTCCCTGAGTTCCTGCACCCTGCGTCACCCTTTGCCGAACCTTCATTCGGTACACTGACCCGCTATGCCGCGTGCCCGCACCAAGCCCGAAGTCATGAGCCCCGTGGGGGGACAGGCGCAGCTGCGCGCCGCTGTGGAGGCCGGCGCCGACGCCGTGTTTTTCGGGGTGAACCCCGCCCGGGGCGAGGGCCGCGCCGATGGGGCCGGCTTTCACGCCCGCGCCAAGGTGGGCTTTGACCTTGAAGCGCTGCCCGAGATCATGCGGGGGCTGCACGCGCGCGGCGTGATGGGCTTTGTCACCTTTAACGTGCTCGTCTTTGACCGCGAGTTGCGGCAGGCCGAGCGCCAGCTGATCGCCCTGGCCGAGGCCGGCGTGGACGCCCTGATCGTGCAGGACCACGGCGTGGCCCGGCTGGCGCACGAGATCTGCCCGGACCTGCCCATTCACGGCTCCACGCAGATGAGCATCACCTCCGCCGAAGGCGCTGAACTGGCGCGGCGTTTTGGGGCCAGCCGCGTGGTGCTGGGCCGCGAGTTGAGCCTGCGCGATATTGAACGCATCGCCAGGGCCACCGACGTAGAGCTGGAAACCTTCGTGCACGGCGCCCTGTGCGTGAGTTACAGCGGCCAGTGCTTTTCCAGCGAAGCCTGGGGCGGGCGCAGCGCCAACCGGGGGCAGTGTGCCCAGGCCTGCCGCCTGCCGTACGACCTGCTGGTAGACGGTCTGGAGCGGGATCTGGGCGACGCCCGCTACCTGCTGTCGCCCGGCGACCTGTACGCCCTGCACCAGGTGCCGGAACTGGTGCGTATTGGCGTGGACTGCCTGAAGATTGAGGGGCGCTACAAGGACGCCGAGTTCGTGGCCCTCACCACCGCCGCCTACCGCAAGGCCGTGGATGAAGCCTGGGCGGGGCTCCCCCTCAGCGTGACCCCGCAGGAGGAGCGCGATCTGGAGCAGGTGTACTCGCGGGGCCTGGGGCCGCACTTCATGGCGGGCACCAACCACCAGACCGTGGTGCGGGGCCGCGCCCCCCGTCACCGGGGCGTGCGCGTGGGCACCGTGCGCGGCGTGACCGAACGTGGCGTGCTGGTCGAGCTGACCGAAACGGTAAAGCCCGGCGACGGCCTCGTGTTCGACCCTGCCAACTGGCGCACCCCCGAAGGCCGCGAGGAAGGCGGCTTCGTCTATCAGGTGAACCCGGTGGAGGGACACAGAGGGCAGAACCGCCCTACTATCAACCCTCAACCCTCCACCATCCACGAACTCCGCTTCGGGCGCGGCGCGGTGGATCCCGCCCGCGTGCGCGAAGGCGACCCGGTGTGGCGCACCCAGGACCCCACGCTGGCGGCGCGGGTGCGGCCCCTGGTGGACGCCGCCGACCCGGTGCACACCCGGCCCGTGGACGCCCAGTTTGTGGGCCATGTGGGCGAGGTGCCCGCCCTGACCCTGACCGATGAGGCGGGGCGTACGGTCACCGTCACCCTCCCCGAGCCGCTGTCCCCGGCCCGCAACCGCGCGCTGGACGAGGCGGCCCTGCGCGAGCAGCTGGGCAAGCTGGGCGGCACGCCCTACCACCTGCGCACGCTGACGGTGGAGCTACAGGGGGCGGGTTTCCTGCCCGTCAGTGCCCTGAACAGCCTGCGCCGCGAGGCTGCCGCTGCCCTGACCGCCCTGCGCGAGCAGGGGACGGCGCGGACTGCCGCCCCCCAGCTGGACGACACCCTGCGCCGCCTGGGCCCGCCCGCCGTGGCCGCCCCCGGGGCCACGCGCCTGCATGTCCTGGTGCGCACGCCTGAACAGCTGGACGCCGCCTTAGAGGCCCGCCCGGATTCCATCACCCTCGATTACCTGGAACTGTACGGCCTGAAGCCCAGCGTGGAGCGCGTGAAGGCCGCCGGGATACCGGTGCGGGTGGCCAGCCCACGCATCCTCAAGCCCACCGAGCAGAACCTGCAGAAGTTCCTGCTGTCGCTGGACGCGGGCCTTCTGGTGCGGTCGGGGGGCCTGCTGGAGGGCCTCCAGGGCCAGAGCGGCGGTGCCGAACTGACCGGCGACTTCAGCCTGAATGCCGCCAACGTGCTCACCACCCGCGCCCTGCTGGACCTGGGCCTGACCCGCCTGACCCCCACCTACGACCTGAACGCGCAGCAGATCACCGAACTGGCCGCGCTGGTGGGCGGCGCGGCGCTGGAGCCGGTGGCCTACGGGCACCTGCCGGTCTTTCACACCGAGCACTGCGTGTTCTGCCGCTTCCTCAGCGACGGCACCGACTACACGAACTGCGGCCACCCCTGCGAGTCCCACCGCGTGGCCCTGCGCGACGAACGGGGCCGCGTGCACCCGGTCATGGCCGATGTGGGCTGCCGCAACACCGTCTTCGAAGGCCGCCCGCAGGTGGCCGCCGCGCACCTGGGGGCGTGGCAGGCGGCGGGTATCCGCGACCTGCGCCTGGAATTCGTTCACGAAACGCCCGAGCAGGTCCGCGAGGTGATCGCCGCCCACCGCGCCTTCCTGCGCGGCGAGGTGAGCGCGGCCCAGCTGGAGACGGCCTTAAATGCCCAGACCGACCAGGGCGTCACCGAAGGCAGCCTGTTTGTGCCGCACGACTTCGGGCTGCTGGACGCCCTGCCAGTGGTGTAGGGGCCACGGGCTCTGGGCCATGAGCCATGGGCACAAAGGCGACGGGCGCTCATGGCCCATGGATCAAAGCCCAGGGCCTTTTCTAAAGCAACGCTCAAGGCCACCTCAGAGTCGCTTGGTCCTGATCTGACCTGCCAGTCAGCTTCGGCGGCCTCACGGGGCTGGGGGCGCGCCTCATCTCACCCGGCGGCTGGGCCCGGTACGCTGGAGCATGGTGACCCTGGCGCCCCCGGCAGCCCATCCCGTCAAGGTGGAGCGGCACGACGTGCCGGCCCTGCGCCACCACACGAATACCGGCGTGCGCGCGGTGCAGACTTACCGTGAGACGGCAGGGGGCCTGTATGTCTCGCGGCCCTTTGTGGGCCATCCCCGGGTGCGCCACTGGCAGGCGCACCTGCTGCCGGCGTTGAATCTGGTGGTCTGCCGCTACGATTTTCACGGCGAGCGCGAACACGATTACCACCTGGATGTGGCCGACATCTGGCAGGAGGGGGCGGTGTGGGTGGTGCGCGACCTGTACCTGGACCTGCTGGTCCACGACGGGCTGATGGCCGAGATCGTGGACACCGATGAGCTGCTGGCCGCCCGCGCCGCTGGCTACCTGACGGAACCCGAGATGCACCACGCCGTGGCGATGGCCCACCGCACCCTGTCCGGGCTGGCGCGCGCCCGGTACGACTTGCAGGCGTGGCTGGCCGGGCAGGGGCTGTGGTTGGAATGGGCCCAGGACCGCCCCGCCGGGGTGGCCGAAGTCTAGGCCAGAGGGCTGAGGCCCGCTGCCTGGCTCCCTGCTACCCTCCGGCATGCCAGATGCCGCGCAAGCCCGCCTGGAAGCCGCTCTGCCCGCCGTGCTGGAACGCATCCGGGCCACCCCGGGCGCCCACGCTGCGCTGTGGTGTGGCAGCGCCGCGCGGGGCGAGGCGAACGCCCACAGCGACCTGGACGTTCATGTGCTGGTGGACGGCGACGAGCGCTGGCGCGAGAACTGGCTGGTGGACGGGGTGCCCGTGGAGGTGTTTCACAACCCGGTGCGCAAGGTCCGCGCCATGTTCGCGGTCGGCGACGCCGCCACCATCGCCATGTACGCCGAGGGCCGCCCTGTCTGGCCCCACCCCGACCTGGACGCCCTGATGGCCGAGGCCCGCGCCCTGCAGGCGGCTGGTCCGGCGCCCCGGCCCCTTAGCGAGCAAGCACGGTTCGGGCTGATTGACGCGGTGGTGGACGCCCGCGCCCTGGCCGAGACCGATGACCCCCTGCACGGCCTGATGGCTGGGCTGTGCGTGCATGGGCTCCTGCCCGCCCTGTTCCGCGCCCGGGGCTGGTGGGAGGTCAAGCCGCAGCGCTGGTTGTCCGAGCTTTGGCAGCGCGAGCCCGCCGCCGCACAGGACCTTCAGGCGGTGCTGGCGCGCACCGACGCCCAGGCCCGGCAGGCCGCCCTGGAAGCCCTGGCCATGCGTGTGACGGGCGACCTGAGCTACCGGGAAAGTGCCAGCGCGCGGCAGCGGGTGGAATAGAGAAGTCTGGAGGGCAGAGGTCGAGGCGTCGAGAAGTCTGATCAGGCTTCCGGTTCATCCGTTTTTCCACACCTGATGAACCCGACCAGAGGGGCTCGCACAGTGGCGTAGCAGAGACAGAAAAATGGTGACGGAGAGGCGTGGAAGCGCCGAAGCGAAGCGCGGGGCAATCACGAATGATCCGGAATCCGTCTGAATCAATGGTTCGGGCAGTTTTCAAGCGTGGCAAGTGGCCCATGGAAGAAACGTCGTCTGGGCCGCTCGACTCGCTGCCCCCCCTCCCGACCTCCCCCACGAGGGGGGAGGGGAAAACCAGTGTGTTTGTCAGGCTTTCCTCTGTGAAATGCTGAAACTGTCCGCACCATTGCTGAAGTGCTCGACCTCTCGACCCTTAGACTCCTCGACCCTCTTCCCCTACCCCCCACCCACCGTTTCCACGCCCCGCGCCTCCCGCTGCCAGCGGTGCAGCAGTTCCAGGGCCTGCAGGGGCGTCAGGCGGCCCAGGTCCAGGGCGGCCAGTTCGCGGATCAGGCGCTGGTCGTCGCCCTGGGTGCTCAGGGCGGCCAGCAGCTTGGCGGCGCGCGCCGTCACCGGCCCCGGCAGGCCGGCGAGGCGGGCCACCTCCACGCCGTAGCTCTGCCGGGCGGCGCCGGGCACCACCTGGTGGTAAAAGGTGAGGCCGCCGCTGCCCGCCGCGTCTTCCTCGGCGGCCACATGCAGGTTGCGCAGGCCGGGCAACTCGCCTTCTAACCGGGTCAACTCGAAATAGTGGGTGGCAAACAGGGTGTGTGCGCCCGCTCCGTGCAGGTGTTCCAGCGCCGCCTGGGCAATCGCCAGGCCGTCTAAGGTGCTGGTGCCGCGCCCGATTTCATCCAGAATCACCAGGCTGCGTCCGGTGGCGCCGTGCAGAATGGCGGCCAGTTCGCTCATCTCGACCATGAACGTAGAGCGGCCCCCCGCCAGATCGTCGCTGGCGCCAATGCGGGTGTGAATGGCGTCGTAGACCGGCAGGGCCGCCGCGTCGGCGGGCACGAACGAGCCGATCTGGTGCAGCAGCGCGCACAGGGCCGCCGTGCGCAGGTAGGTGCTTTTACCCGCCATGTTGGGGCCGGTCAGCAGCACCAGCCGCCCGTGGTCGTCCAGCGCCACATCGTTGGGCACAAAGCGCCCGCCCAGGCTGCGCTCCACCACTGGGTGCCGCGCCTGGGTCAGCCGCAGCTCGCCGTCTGTGGTCTCGGGGCGAATCCAGCCGGCTTCGGCTGCCACCTCGGCCAGCGCCGAGAGCACGTCCAGCTCGCTCAGGGCCCCCGCCGCTTCGGAGAGGGCCTCGGCGTGGGCGGCCAGGCTGGCGCGCAACTCGGTAAAGACCTCCAGTTCCAGGCGGCCGGCCGCCGCTTCCAGGCGGGCAATCTCGCGTTCGCGCTCGCGCAGGTCGGGGCGGGTAAAACGGGCGCGGTCTTTCAGGGTGGCAATCTGGCGGTAATCGGCGGGCACCTTGTTCAGATGCGGCCCGGTCACTTCCAGGTAGTAGCCGAAGACCCCCGTAAAGCCCACTTTGAGGTTGCCAATGCCGGTGCGCAGGCGCTCGCTGGTTTCCAGCTCCGCCAGCCAGGCGCGGTGGCCCAGGGCCTCGGCGCGCAGGGTATCCAGTTCAGCGTGAAAGCCGTCGCGGATGAGGCCCCCCTCGCCCAGCCGCAGCGGCGGTTCGTCCACCAGCGCGGCGCGAATGCGGGTGACCACATCCGGCAGGGCGCCCAGGCGCTCGCGCACGCCGGCCAGCAGCCCGCTCTGACCAGCGAGCAGCGTGGCCGCTTCGGGCAGCAGGTCCAGGGTGCGCGCCAGGGCCGCCACCTCGCGCGGGGCGGCGCGCCGGGTGGCGACCCGGGCGGCCAGCCGCTCCAGATCGTGGGCGCGGTACAGCAGGGCGCGCACGGCGCCGCGCAGGTCTGGCGCGCGGGTCAGGGCTTCGACGCTGTCCAGGCGGGCGCGGATGCTCAGTTCATCCAGCAGCGGCGCGCGCAGCCACGCCCGCAGGCGCCGCCGCCCGCCCGCCGTGCGCGTCTGGCACAGCACGTCCGTCAGGGTGCGGCCCTGCGGCACATGCGCCTGAAACAGTTCCAGGGCGCGCACCGCGGCGTCACTGAGGCGCATGTGGGCGCCGGGCTCAAAGCGCACCACCCGCCGCACCATGTCCAGCTGCCCCTGCTGGGTAATGCGCGCGTAGCCCAGCACCGCTCCGCAGGCGCGCACCAGCGCCGCCGAACTGAGGCTGCTGGGCACCTCGCCCAGCGTCAGGGTCAGTTCCTCGCGGCCCCGCGCCTCGTCGAAGGTGGCGGGCGAGAGCATCACCGGAAAGCGCTGCTGAAAGTCCGAGAGCAGCGCGGCGTTGCCCGACAGTTCGGGGGCCAGCAGCACCTCGCGGGCGCGGCAGCGCGAGAGTTCGTCGTACAGCGCCAGCCGGGTGTGAAAGGCCGCGCAGCGAAATTCGCCCGTCGAGACGTCCAGCAGGGCCAGCGCGTAGCCGTCGCCGGTGGCCACCGCCGCCAGATAGTTCTCGTCGGCGCTGAGGTGCCGCTCCTCGGTGACGGTGCCGGGGGTCAGCAACTGCGTGACCTTGCGCTCCATGAGCCCCGAGCCGGGCTCTTCAAATTGGTCGGCCACCGCCACGCACACCCCGGCCGAGAGCAGCCGCTCCACATGGCTGTCCAGCGCCCGCAGCGGAATGCCGGCCATCGGCGTAGAGAAATCCTTGCTGCTCTTGTGCGTCAGCGCGAGGCCCAGCAGCCGCGCGGCGCGCTCGGCGTCCTCACCGAAGGTCTCGTAAAAGTCGCCCACCTGAAACAGCAGCAGCGCGTGGGGCAGCTGCGCGGCCACCTCGTCGCGCATGCGCACGTATTGCTCCAGCATGGGCGGCAGCGCCCCCGAGCCGGTTCCCTTGAGGACGTTCTGTGCCCGCATTGGGGGCAGGATAGCGCCGGGACAGGGCCACGAAAGGACTCTGGCGACGATTGGCTGCGCAGGGCTAAGGGCTCTGGCCGAAAAAAGGCGCTGACCCCAGCCCTCACCACAGAAACAGCCCCGCCAAGGGCGAACGCCTTGGCGGGGGCCGGAAGGTGCAGGGGGTCTTTATTCGTCGCAGCCCAGGGCGCGCAGCAATTCCAGCTCCGTGATGGCCCGGGGACGGGGGGCCGGAACGGGGCGGGGAAGACGACGGGCGAACAGACGGCGCAGCAGTGCAGTCATGACCAAACTCTCCTGAAGCTGATGTTCCCCTGATTGTACATGAAGAAAAGTTCATGCAAATGTGAACTGACCAGTCGTCTGCGGGCGTGGGCCACTCCTGGCGGGCGCCCGGGGGCCTGCACCGCGTCCCGCCTCCCGCCTCCTGCCGCCCGCGGCCCCCTACCATGCCGGGTATGCCGTACGACCCGCGCATGAACTACGACCCCAACCGCAAGCTCACCGACGGCGACGTGATGGACCTCAAGCCCGAGGGCTGGTGGGGCGACGCCGGCAAGCTGTACCGCGACTTTGCCTTTCCCAATTTCATGGCGGGCATGCGCTTTGCCCTGCAGGTGGCCGAGCAAGCCGAGGCGCGCGGCCACCACCCGGACATTCATGTGCATTACCACTACGTGCGCGTCAATTTCTTTACCCACGACGCGGGCGGCGTGACCCAGCTGGACCTGGACGCGGCGCGCGCCGTGAACGAACTGGCGCAGGGCAAGGCTTGAAGCTCCGCATTCCCGATGCGGACGTGCTGTGGGAGGGCCTGCCCGGCGCCCGCCGGTTTGAACACACGCTGACCGTGGGCCCGGAGGATCTGGACGACCTGAACCACGTGAACAACACCGTGTATCTGACGTGGTGCGAAACCGTGGCGCGCGAGCATGCCAGCCGCCTGGGCATGGGCACGGCGGCCCTGATGGCCCTGGGCGCGGTGCCGGTGGCCCGGCAGCATGTCATCGAGTACCACCGCCCGGCGCTGCTGGGCGACCGGGTGCGGGTGCGCACCGCCCTGACCCTGCACGCCGGGGTGCGCAGCGTGCGCGCCTACGCCCTGGACCGCATGAACCCCGGCGACCCGGAAGGCGGTGTGCGGCTGGCCGAATGCCAGACCGAGTGGGTGTGGGTGGACCCGGGCACCGGGCGCCCCAAGCGCGCGCCCGCCGTGGTGGGGGAGACCTTCGGCTTTCTCCCCCTGCCCCGCTGAGGGCACACCCCAAAGCGGCTCCGGGGCTCGCCAGGAGGGCAGTCCGCACCGCCCTGGGCTTCTTGGCGCCGCTGTTGGGCCGACCCTGCGTTCCCTTAGCTGTTTTGTTCCACTCTCAGCGCGTCGGGTACGCTGCCGGCCGGCAGCAGCACCGCGCGGGCCGGGGCGCCGTCAGTGTCGGTCAGCGGCAGCGGCAGGCACACGAGGTCGTACTCGCCGTCGGGCACGCCGCCCAGGGTCAGGCCCTCCAGAATGAACACGCCGGCTGCGCGGCAGGTATGGTGGGCGTCCAGCGTCTTGCTGGTCAGCGGGTCTACGCTGGGGGCATCGGTGCCCAGCAGGCGCACGCCGCGCCGGGCGGCTTCCTGCACGAAGGCGGGTGACAGGGCCACGAAATTCTCGGGGAACACCGCCCAGTGGGCAGGCTGGCCGGTGTGCAGCAGCAATCGGGGCGGCAGCGGCGCCGGCAGCGCGTCCAGCACCCCTGCCTCCACCACCGGGCCGCCCACCGTCAGCACCCGGCAGCGGCCCAGGTACACCGACAGGGGCACCTCGCCCAGCCGCTCGCCGGCGTCGTCGTAGTGCCAGGGCGCGTCCACATGGGTGCCGGTGTGGGTGCTGGTGTGCAGCACGCCCGTGTTCACGCTGTCGCCGCCCGCCATGCGCGCCCCTGGCCTCACCTCAAAGGGCGCGTCGCCGGGCCAGTTGGGGTGCCCGGGGGTCAGGCGGCGGGAAATATCGTGGGGGAAACTCAGCATGGCGCTGAGCATACCCAGGCCGCGCTTCTGGCCGCGCCCCTTGTGGCGCCGCCCACAAATCACAGACAATGCCGGTATGACCCTGCGGACACTGGGGGGCCTGTCCGTGGAAGGCGTGACCTTCCGGCGGGAAAAAGTGCTGCTGCTGCTGGCCTACCTGTGCCTGGAAGGCCCGCAGCCCCGGCGCCGACTGGCCGAACTGTTCTGGCCCGAGGCCGCCAACCCCATGAATTCCCTGGCGCAGCACCTGGTGCATCTGCGGGGGCTGCCCGGCGCCCTGGCCGAAGACGGCCCCCGCGTGGCCGCCGGAATGCCCTGCGACGCCGCCCTGCTGCGCGAGGCTGCCCGCCGGGGGCGCGCGGGCGAGGCGGCGGCCCTGTACAGCGGCGCCTTTCTGGACGGGCTGGGCATTCCCCTGGGCAACGACCTGGAAGAGTGGGTGTACGACACCCGCGAGGCCCTGGCCCTGGAAGCGCGCGCCGCGCTGCTGACCCTGGCGTCGCAGGCGGCGGCCCGGGGCCAGCGCGAGGGGGCAGGCGAGTACGCGGCCCGCGCCCTGGGTCTTCCCGGCGCCCCACCCCCCGACGAACTGGACCTGCCCCGGCTGCACCACTACCTGACCCTGGCCGGGCACCCGCTGGCGACCCAGGTGGAGCGCGACGCCCGCACCCTGGGCCTGGACCTGGACGCCGCGCCGCAGCTGGACGCCGCGCCCTTCGTGGGCCGGGAAGCCGAACTGGCGGCGCTGGGGGCGCTGGCCCCGGGGCAGCTGGCCTGGGTCAGCGGGCACGCGGGCATGGGCAAGACCGCGCTGCTGGAGGCCCTGGCCCGCAGCGGCGGCTGGACGGTGCTGCCGGGGCGTGCCGACCTGCCTTACAGCACGCTGGCCCCGCTGTGCTCGGCTCCCCCCGCCAGTGCCCACGCGGCGCTGGCCCCCCTGCGCGACCCCCACCTGAAACTGGCCCTGGACGGCTGGGAACAGGTGGACGAGGCCACCCGCGCCGTGCTGGCCCAGGTGGCCCGCACCCGTCCCGGCGCCGTGATTGTGGTCACGGGCCGCGCCCACCCGCCCTTTGATGTGGACCGTCACCTGCACCTGGGCCCCCTGACCGAAGGCGAGCTGCCCGACCCCGCGCTGTACCGCCAGACCGACGGCCACCCAGTGCTGGTGGGCGCGGCCCTGCGCGGCCAGCCCCTGGACCTGCGCCTGGGGGCCCGCGTGCGTGCCTATCCCCCCGCCACGCGCGACGCCTTTTTGCTGCTGGCCCTGCAGGACCAACCCAACCTGCGCGCTACCCGCGCCGCCCTGGGCCAGACCGCCGACGACTTTGCCCGCACCCTGTCTTTCCTGACCACCGAGGGCCTGACGAACGAGGCCGGGCGCGTGTACGCCGCCGCCGCCACCCGCGAGCATCTGCACCAGATTCATGTGCACGCTGCCCTGCTGCACCTGAAACTGGCCCGCGCCCTGCCCGAAGCCGACGCGTGGCCCCACTACGAGCAGGCCCGCGACCTGTGGGAAGACCACGACGAGGTCCGGGCTGCCCGCGCCGCCTGCCTGCGGGCCCAGACCCTCCTGAAGCGCGGGTATCCCGGCCCGGCCGCCGCCCTGCTGGACACGCTGCGGGACGTGCCGTCGCTGGCCGTGCCCCATGCCTGGGCCCTGATTGGCGTGGGGCGCTACAACGACGCGTATGCCCGCCTGGAGGCCCTACCCGAACAGACCCAGGCCCGCCCAGACTTGTTGGCTGTGCGCGCCACCACGCTGGTGCGCCTGGGCCGGGTGGATGAGGCGGTGGCGCTGGCCGATCAGATTAAAGGCAGTGGCCCGGAAGCGGCGCACGCGGCGAGTGTGAAAGCACAAGGTGCCTTTGTTCGCGAACAATGGGAGGAGGCGAGGCGTCAAAGCCAGCTCTCCGCTGATTTCTGGCAGCTGCAAGGCGATGAAGAACAGGAACTCGCGGAACTGGTCATGGTGGCGCGAGCAAGGGTGCGCTTGGGTGCCGAGCCCAACGCTGCGTTCAGAGAGGTGCTTCAGTCCACCCGCGACCTGCCCAGCGTTCATGGTTTGGCGTTGGTCAACTTTGCGCAGATGCTGATGGATACTGGGCAGCCGGACCAAGCCGACGGTGTAATGCAAGAAGCCGTCGAGGTTTTAACTCTCTCTGGTGACCGGATTGGCCTCGCTTCGGCGCTGGGCAACTTGGGTGTTCGGCGTCATTTACAAGGTCGCTTAGAAGAGGCGGCAGAGCTCTACCGCCAAGCTCTGCACTACCTTCGAGGCACCGGTAATATCCGGCATCTAGGACAGACTCTGACCAACCTTAGTGAAATTCAAGGCGACCTCAGCGCCTTTGAGGACTCACTTCATATGCTCGAACAGGCAGACCATCACGAACTCGTGGCACAGATCAGGCGCAACGCCCATATAGCAGCAGCCCAGAGTATCGGTCAGCCCCTACGGTCTTGATGCTGTGGCGGCTGTTCATGCCGCGATCATGCCCGCCCTGGCACCCTGGGCGCAGGAGGACATACATGGCAAAAAGACGCGGCTGGACTTGGGCAGGGGTGGTTACTGGGCTGATTGGCCTATGCGGTGGAAACTGGGCCGGGGCTCAGAATCAGACGGCGGTGGCCGGCGGCGCCCGGCTCTACCCGGTGGCCGCTGCGCCCGGCGACACAGCCTGGGTCATGGGCGGCAATCTGGGCGAACGCGGCACCCTGTGGGTGGGTGGGCAAGCCACCGCCTTCGTGCGCGACCCGGCTTCGGGCTGGCTGGCCTTTCAGGTGCCCAAAACGGCGGCGGGTGGGCCACAGTTTATTAGCGCGCAGGGGCCGGGCCAGCGCAGTGCCCTGGTGCTCAACGTGCTGCCCGCAGAAGCCGCCGCGCAGGACGTGGTGGCCTATGTTGCGCCGAGTACCCTGAAAACTGTGCAGCAGGAGTACGCTGAACGGTTGCGGCGGCTCTCCAGCAACTGTCAGAAGACCTGCCCGCAGCAGGTGCGCGCCGTCATTGACCGGCTGGCGGCGCTGGGCGTGCCCAGTTTCACTCCATTGGCTTCAGCGGGGACGGGGCAGCGGGTCGCGTCCAGCCCCCTGACCATGTCGCCGTCCACCGCTGTCCTGACCCCCCAGGTACTTCAGAACCTTGACCTGCAACGACTGGTGCCGTCTGCAGTGCCCGCCCGGTCCGCTTCATCGTTCTGCACCTCACTGGCCGGCATTTTTCCAACGGCTGGTCTACCCACTGGCCAAGTCTTGACCGTGCTGGGCCTGCTGTTCGGGCCGGACATGCAGGTGGATCCAACGACCTATGGTCACCCAGTACAGGCAGATGCCCCCTACAAAAACGGTCAGCCCACCGCCCTCCTCAACAAGTTCATTGGCTTGAAGGGGGGCAACGGCAAGGGCGTCACCGTTCATGTTCTGGACACCGCCACCGCTTCCGCCGACGACTACGTGTTCCATGCCTCTGGCTCTTCCGGCCCCGCGATGTACTACAGCACGCCGGTTGAAGGCCGCCCCCTGCACGGGCAGGCGGTAGGGCAGCTTGTGCGGGCGGTGGCGCCGAACGCCAGCCTCAGTTACAAGCAGGTCTGCGACAGGGACGGCAATTGCGCCACCCTGAAAGTCGCCCAGGCTCTGTGTGCCGTGGCGGCCGAGGCCCGGCGCGGTGGGCGGCATGTGGTGAACCTCAGCGCGGGGGGGCCGTATCCCACCGTGGGCGTGCAGTTGGCCCTGCGGGAAGTGGCGGCGGCCGGCGTGCCCACCGCTGCCGCCTATGGCAACCGCGACGACTGCGCAGGTCTTGGCAAGGGCGACCGTTGCTGGCATTTCCCCGCCGACTGGACGAAGGACTTTGAATTTGGCCCGGGCATTGCCCTGGGCAGCACCACCCTGCGCCAGACCATGCTGTTCAGTGTGGCGGGCTGGGACATTGCCACCGGGCAGATGGCCACCTACAACCGGGGCACCGGGACCCCGGGTGTTACGGCCCTGGCCCCCAGCGTGCAGGCCCCGGGCGAGTTCTGGCTGGGCGGCTGGCCCTACTTCGGCACCAGCTTTGCCGCGCCCGTAGTGAGCGGCGTGCTGGCCAACTGGATGACCTGCAAAAGCGGCGTGCCCCTGCTGCCGCTGGTCACGGCCCCGGGGCAACAGCCGCTGCTTCCCGCCACCGTAAACGCCTGCCCGTAACCTGCAACGAAGAAGGCCAGCCCGGTGGTCCTGGGCTGGCCTCTTTTGGTCCTGCTCGCTTACACGCTGATTTCGGCGAAGCGCGCGTTTTCCTGAATGAAGGTCTTGCGGGGGGCCACTTCCGAACCCATCAGGTTCTCAAAGACCTCGTTGGCCACGATCAGGTCCTCGATGCCCACGCGCTTGAGCGCCCGGGTTTCGGGGTTCATGGTGGTGTCCCACAGCTGGTCGGCGTTCATTTCGCCCAGGCCCTTGAAGCGCTGGATCTCGTACTTCTTGCCTTCCTTGCTGGCGCGGGCCACATGCTCTTTGAGTTCCTCATTGGTGTAGAGGTACGTGCCCTTCTTCTCGCGGCCCACCATGATGCGGTACAGGGGCGGCTGGGCAATGTACAGATAGCCGGCCTCCACAATGGGGCGCATGTAGCGGTAGAAGAAGGTGAGCAGCAGGGTGGCAATGTGCCCGCCGTCCATGTCCGCGTCGGTCATGATGATGATCTTGTGGTAGCGCAGGTTGGACAGGTCGAAGTGCATGCGGTCGCCCGTGCCTTCCACCCCGGCGCCAATGGCCCCGATCAGCGCGCGAATCTCGGCGTTTTTCAGGATCTTGTTCAGCTCGGCCTTCTCCACGTTCAGGATCTTGCCGCGCAGGGGCAGAATGGCCTGGAAGCGGCGTTCGCGCCCGCCCTTGGCCGAGCCACCGGCCGAAATCCCTTCCACGATGAACAGCTCGGATTCGCTGGGGTCCTGCGAGGAGCAGTCGGCCAGCTTGCCGGGCAGGTCATCGTTTTCCAGCGGGTTGCTGCGGCGCACGATGTCACGGGCCTTGCGGGCGGCCTCGCGGGCGCGGGCGGCTTCGGCGGCCTTTTCCACGATGGTCTTGCCGACCTTGGGGTTTTCCTCCAGGAACTCGGCAAACTTCTCGCCCACAATGGCGTTCACGGCGGTCTGGGCTTCGCTGTTCAGCAGCTTGACCTTGGCCTGCGACTCGAACTGCGGGTCCTGCACTTCCACGCTGACCACGCAGTAAATGCCTTCGAGCAGGTCGTCGCCGCTGGGCACCGGGTTGCCGCTCTTGATCAGGTTCTTGTCCTTGGCGTACTTGTTCAGAATGCGGGTGTACGCGGTCTTGAACCCGGTCAGCGGGGTGCCGCCGTCGCGGGTGCGGATCATGTTGGCGTAGGTCAGGATGTTGTCGCTGGCGTAGGTGTTGGCGTGAATAAACGCCACTTTCACGTTCACCTCGCTGTGCGTGCCCACCATCACGATGGGCTGGTCGTACAGCAGCTTGGTGTCGTCGGTAACCAGGGCGCGGGCAAAGTTGGCAATGCCGCCCTGCTCAAAGAAGGTTTCTTCCTTGATCTGCCCGGCGTGCAGCGCCTTGCGCTCGTCGCGGATCACGATTTTCAGGCCCGTCAGGTAGGCCAGTTCGCGCAGGCGGTTGCGAATGCGGTCGTAGTTGAACTGGTTCTCGAACTCCTTGAAGATCGTGGGGTCCGGGTGGAAGGTCACGCTGGTGGCCCAGGTCACGTCGGCGGGCGTCTCGCCCTCCACGGTCAGGGGCTTGACCAGCAGGCCCTTTTCAAAGCGCACGTTGTGCAGCTGGCCGTGCTTGTTGACCGTCACGTCCAGAAAGGTGGACAGCGCGTTCACCACGGTCGAACCCACGCCGTGCAGACCGCCCGACACCTTGTAGGCGCCCTGGCCGAACTTGCCCCCGGCGTGCAGCTCCGAGAAGATCACTTCAATGGCGGGGCGGCCCTTGGAGGCCATGATGTCCACGGGAATGCCGCGCCCGTTGTCGGTGACGGTGGCGCTGCCGTCCTCGTGCATGATCACGTGGATCTCGGTGGCAAAGCCCGCCAGCCCCTCGTCAATACCGTTGTCAATGATTTCGGTCAGCAGCTGGTGGTAGCCGTCCACGCCCGTGCCGCCCTGCACGTACATGCCGGGGCGCTTGCGCACGGCGTCCATGCCTTCCAGCACAGAGATGTCGGCGGCGGTGTATTCGGCGCGGGCGCGGGTGCTGCCCTGTTCGGTGGTGTCGGTGCTGGGATCGTCAATCTTGGTCATGTCACTCCTGGGGCGCGGCTCCCGGTGGGGCCAACGCCGGATGGGGAAGAGGAGGGATGGGGCGCGCTGCAGGCGCCTTCCGGGTCTGTCCAGTATACTATCAGAGTTGAAATGGGTCAAATATTTTACGTTCATAGCGTAATACTTTGACGTGACACGGGCCTGGCAGAAGCGCGTCACAGCGCGGCTCCGGCCCTGTGGGCGTGGGGGTCCATTGGGATCGGAGGGTGAACGTGGCACAGCTGCTGCTTCCTTCGCCTGGAGAGGCGCAGGCGACCTGCACCCAGCGCCTTCTGCAAAGGCTGTGGGCTGGGGCTGTGGACTGGCCGCGCTCAGAGGAACGGGCGGTGACGCAGAAAGGCGCGGGCCTCGCGTTCGCCGGCCTTGTTCCAGGGGGGACGAGCGGCAAAGGCGCCGCCCGGCTGCGCGGTGCGGGCCGCTTGAACCTGGGCGCTGGCCGCCGCGATGGCCGTCAGGGCCGCCCACTCTGGTGGGGTCAGGGTGTCGGCGTTGGGGGTAAAGGGCCGTGAAGGTTTGCCGGGCAGTTGCCCCGGCAGGTCCTCGCCCTGGCGGGTGCTGGGCATGGCCCGCAGAAGGGGGGGAAGCTGCGCGGGGGTGTACGCCCCGTCATACTCCAGCAGCAGTTCACCCAGGTCGGCCACCACGTTGCGCCACACAAAGGCTTTCAGGGCCTCCTGGCCCCAGGGCTGGCCGGGCGTGCCAAAGCGCTTGCCCAGCACCTGCGCGGCGCCCCGTCCCTTGTCCAGCAGCGTGCGGATCTGGTCCGGGGTCATGCCCAGGTTCAGGCCCCCCAGTCCCGGCCCCAGGGTGATACAGGCGGTCTGCTCGGCGTAGCCCGGCAGGCTCAGCAGACTCTGGTCGAACCATAGCCGCGCAGTGTCCAGCAGCGCCCCGGCAAACTGCCCCGGGGTCTGGATATGGGTGTTGTACGGCTGCCAGCGCCCGTCGGCGCCGGCCAGAAACACAGGCTGGTCCTTGGCGCGGTACTGCAGATTCAGGGCCAGCAGGGGCCGCTTGGGCACCGGCTCGTCAAAGAGCATCAGAGGAAAATTGCTGGTCAGGCCGCCGTCGCTGAACAGCACGGCAAAGGCGCGCAGGCGGGTGGCCTGCACCTGGGGCAGCTGTCCGTCCTGGGCCGCCCGCCACGTCCAGACCTCGCCAGGACGCAGGGCCGCTGGGCTCCAGGGCCGCTCGTAGCGAATAAAGTGCAGCGGCAGCGCGCTGAACAGCAGCGGAAAGCTCATGCTCAGGCGGGCGGCCACCAGCACTGGCAGGTGCTGTTCCGGGGGCAGGCGGTAATAGGCGAGGCCGGGGGTGGCCTGGGCACTGGCGCCCGGCCTCGTGGCTTCCGGCGCGGTAAAGGCGCGCTCGCTGCCCGCGATGAGCGCCGCGATCACCTCGGGCGGAAAGTAATGCGCCCACTCTTCGGGGCGGAAATACAGGTTCTTGGCGTCGCGCACGTTCTGGGCCAGGGGCAGCACGTAGGGCCGCTGGCGCGAGAGACAGGAGGTGACCAGTTTCAGCTCGGTGCCCTGGGCGCGCAGGTGCCCGAAGGTCAGCACCTCGGTCTGCCCGGACAGCTGTTGCAGGTGGCGGTGCAGCCACGGGGTCAGGCGGCTGGCCTCGCCCCGGCCGTAACCGGTGGCCAGCCCAAAGGCGTTCTCGCCCAGGGCCGTCTGCGCCTGGGCCAGCAGCGCGCGGCCATCTTCCCCGAGCGCCCCGGTCAAGGCGCGCGCTTCCTGCACCCAGCCTGTGGCCCAGCGATAGAGCACCAGCCCCACCAGCACCAGAGCCAGCACGAGTGCCCACAGGCTGGCCGCCCAGGCCGGACACCAGCGTGCCAGCAGCGCCGTGCCGGCCGCTGTGAGCAGCAGCAGGGCCAGCAGCGCCAGCGCGGCCACGCCGGTCAGGGCGCCCCAGGGCCGGGCCCCCGGGGCCAGGGTGCCCAGCAGCGGGGTCAGGGCCGTGCCCCAGCTGCCGCCCAGCAGGGCCAGCAGCGGCCCGCGCAGACGCCCACCCGCCAGGGCCGCGTGGGTGCGGGCCAGCGCGCCGCCCCCCGACCCCCACGCCAGCAGCGCCTGCACGGCCGCCGCCGGGTCCTTTCGCATGGCCGCGCGCCCGGCGTGGTACAGCCCGGCCGTGGCTTCATCCGGGGCAAACAGGCCTTCCAGCACCGTGGGGCCGCCGGTCTGCCCCGGGTGCAGGGGCGCGGCGAGCTGCTCGCCCAGGGCCCCCAGCGCCCCAAAGGGGGCCTGACAGGCCGGGGTGTAGGCCCCGTCCCGGCGTAGGGTCTGCCGGCCGCACTCCGCCGCCGCCAGCAGCGCCGCTGCAATCGCCCCGGCCGAGGTGCCCCCGATGCGGCAGAAGCGGAAGTGCTCGCCCAGTTCAGCCAGGGCGCCCGGGAAAACCACCCCACTGGTGACGCCGCCCTGCATCACGAGGTCCACGGTGGGTTTCTGGGCGGATGGCCCGCTGTCCGGGGTCATTTGCGCACGCTGCCGCTGAGAAGTTTCACGGCTTTGGCCAGGGCCTCGGTTTGCAGCAGGTTCGCCACCGTGTAGGCCCCGGCCCCCAGCGCGACTGCCAGGGCGTAGTCCATGACGCCGCGTGCGCCCCAGGCGGCATCCGGCTTGGCCCACAGCTCGTTCAGGCCCACGACCATCGCCAGCAGCGCTGTGACGGCGATCAGCGGCAGGGCGGCGAGGCGCGTGGCGACATTCAGGGTGCTCAGGGCGGGGCGGCGCGTGAGGTACGGAGCGGCCCAGGCCTGTTGCTGCTGGGCCGGAAACGCAGAGCGGGCCGCCATCTGGGGATCATTCCGAATCTTGATCAGGGTCTCGGTATAGGCGCGCAGGTCGGCCGCGCCAGCACTGGCGGGCACCTCCTGGGACAGAAAAGCTTGCAGTGGGGGGTGGCCGGCCACCTGCGGCGCAGAAGCCGCCACCGTCTGGGCCAGCACCTGCGCCGCTTCCAGCGAGGCCACCACGTCGGCCGCCCGCTCCGTGGGCACCTCAAACTGCCCGGTGCCCTGGTTCAGCGGCAGGCCCAGGCGCTGGCCGCGCCGGAGCTCTTCCAGAAAGTCCAGGACAGGCGCAGAGGCAGGCAGCAGCGGGCCCAGCGCCCCCCTGGCCGCCGCGCTGGCCGCCTGGAGCTGCCCCAGCAGGTTGCGCGGGGGCCCCAGTTCGCGCCACTGGCCCAGTGCCGTGTAGGCGTCGCGCACATCCGACATGGGTTGCAGCGCCGAAGGCCGGGCGCGCAGCAGGTTCGGGTCCAGGTCCAGCCGGAAGGGCGAGGTCTGCCCCGGACCCAGGCTGGGGACCAGCAGCGGCGGCGAAGCTGGATCAATGTTGAGCCCGGCCAGCCGGTGCTTGAGTTCCTCTTGTTCCCGGCGGCGCTGTGCCAGAAAAGCGAGCAGCGGCGGCAGCAGCAGCCCCGCCAGAATCGCCAGCGCCGCGTGCCACCAGGGCTTGCGGACCACCAGGGTGGCGGTGACGGGTTTGGCCTCCTTGGTGAACAGGGTGATGTTGCGGTACAGGTCGGGCGCGGCGGCCGTCTGGAGGCCCAACAGCGCCCCCTGCGCGTCCAGACAGGCCTGGGCCTGTCGCCCGGCGGCACTGGTGAAGGTGGCGGGGGCCGTGCAGGTTGCCAGGGCGTCATCGGTATCGCGCACCAGGGCGGGCTCGGCGGGCACCGCCAGGGGCGTTACGGGCACGGGGACCCCGGTGCCCTGATTCAGGGGCACGCGCCCGCTCACCTGATCGGCGTCGGTGCCCACGGTCCACAGCAGTTGCTGCGTGCCATCGGTGCTGGGCACCGCCGAGGTGGCCGAGGCCTTGACCCAGACACAGATGCGCCCGCCGGGCCGCAGCGTCAAGGTGGGCAGGTTGTTGGGCCCGGTGTCGGGAATCCGGGCGCGGGGCACGCACTGCCCGTCGGCCACGCCCTCCTGACGGATATTCGCCGTCGCGTTGCCCGTCACGTTCAGGGTGACGATCTGCGGCGCCGCGCTGGTGTTGGTCAGCAGAAAGCGCCCGTCCGGCTGGGCACGGACGCTCAGCGGGGACGCGGCACTGGGCCCGGCCTCCTGTCCCAGGGCGCGGCCCCCCAGCAGCCCCAACAGAACGGCAACCACCTGAAACTGGACACACCGGCCTCGTTGCATGGTCTCTGCCCTCCCAGGGCGCGGCGAGTGAAGGGAAATAGAGAGGACCGCGCCCTCTGAGCCCCAGTGTGCACCCGGCAGCGTGACCGGGCCGTGATTGGCTGATGACCGCGCTCCCCAGGTCCTTTGTTGCACCCGGCGCAGACGGCGCGGCCCTCTTCCCCCGATCTGGCTACAATGCGCCTCGAATGCGCCGCACCGCCCTCCTCTGTGCCCTGCTGCTGACCAGCGCCGCCGCGCAGGAGGCCACCTGCGCCCTGCCGGAAGGGGGGGCGCTGCCCACCCGCACGCGCGCCGTGTTCGTGCTGGACACCAGCGGCAGCATGCGCGGCATAGGCGACGGCCAGGCCGACATCTTCGAGCGGGTCAAGGCCAGCATCGGCGCCTATGTGCGCGGGCAGCGGCCAGACCGGGTGGAACTGCTGACCTTCGATTCCGGGTTGCGCTCGCGGCGCAGCTTTACCCAGCCGGCGGGCACGGCGGCCTGGAACACGGCCCTGGCGAATCTGAAGGCCGACGGCAAGAACACCTACCTCTACCGCAGCCTGCAGGGCGCCCTGGCCCCGCTGTCGGCTGCAGGGGGCGACGTGACCCAGGTGTTCGTGCTCACCGACGGCATCGACAACGACACGCGCGAGGCGGGCCGCACCGTGACCCCCGAAGCGGCGCTGGCGGCCTTCCGGGACCGGGGCCCGCTGGACCGCCTGACCTACGTGGCCCTGGGCACCGACATTCCGCCCGAGGCCCAGGCCGCCCTGCAGCGCAGCACCTACGCCAGCGGCCTGACGGTGCCGGTGGGTCAGGTGCCGGACCTGACGGGCGCGGGCCTGGAGGGGGGACTCCGGGTGGTCACCGACCCGGCCCGGCTGCCCCCCGTCTTCGCCCCCGGCACGCCCCTGACGCTGGGCGTGGGGCCTGAGCTGGGGGGCGCGAAGTTGCAGGCCAGCGGCGGGCAGTGGGCGCTGGCCCTGCCCGGCCGGGTGCCGCCCGGAAGCCCCGCGCTGCTGTGCGCCCCGCCCCCCAGCAGCGCGGGCTGGATCGCGCCGCGCCCGCGACAGGTGCTGCTGCGCCTGACCCTGCCCGGCGCGGGGCTGACCTGGCTGAACCCCGGCGCTGACCGCGCGCTGCGGGCCGGGGAAGACGTGGTGCTGCGCCTGCGCGCCGCCCCGGGCCTGAACCCGGCGGCGGCGGTGCTGGGCGGCCTGGGACCCGGCGTGCGCGGCGCTGTAGAGGCCCGGCGCGGCGCCCGCGAGTTCGCGGTGCGGCTGACCGGCCTGCGCCCCCAGCCCGGCGTGACCCTGACCCCCACCCTCACCTTCCCGGGGCTGCCCGCCCTGGCCCTGCCGCCCGTGCAGGGCGCCGCCGGTGGCCGCGTGCCCGATCCGGTGACCCCGCCCCCCACGCGCGCGGCGCCGCGTGAAGAGGGGCGGCCGGTGTGGCCCGTGCTGCTCACGGCCCTGCTGGGGGGCGGCCTGCTGGCCGCTGGGGTGCTTATCCGGGGTCGGCGCGCGCCGGCGGCCCCGCCCGCCCCGCGCCCCGCGCCCCCGCCCGCCGTGGAGGGCCTGACCTACCGCGAGGACCGCACCCTGTCGCTGGTTTCGGCGCAGGGGGACGTGACCGGGGTGCCCACACCGCTGGGCGGGCCCTTTGATCTGGGGCAGCTGTCCAGCGTGCCGCACCTCAGCGGCCTGCGCGCCGAGCAGCACCGCGACGGCCTGCGTATTCTGCGCATTCCCCCGGACCTGGAGGTCAGCCAGGGGGCGCGGCTGGTGAAGGTGGGCGACGTGATCCGCCCCGGCACCCTGCTGGGCGTGGCGGTGGCCCGCCGGGCGCGTGCGCCGCACCCGCCGCTGGGCGAACTGGCTGGGCTGGGGTTGCCGCTGGCGCTGCATGTGGGCGGCCATCAGGTGCGGCTGCGCGGCCCCTACGGCGAACACGCCCTGGGCCTGAGTGCCCCCGTGACCGACCTGGGCCGCGTGCTGCGCGCGCCCGCCCTGGAAGAGCTGGCCGTGAGCCTCAGCGGGCGCGACGTGCTGCTGCTGCGTGTGCCCGACCACCTGCAGGTGCGCGCGGCGGGCGAGGCCTCGGCGCTGCGCCCGGGGGCCGCCCTGCCCGCCCACGCGGTCATTGACTTCCTGAAGGGGTAGCGGGAAGCCCCTGATACGCTGGCGGGCATGGACTTCCTGCAGCTCATTCACGGGTACCAGTTCCCCAGTTCCCTGGCGCTGCTCTTCCCGACCCCCTACGCGCTGGCGACGCTGGTGCTGTTTGTCTGGAGCATCGCGCCGGCTGTGAAAACCCGTGTGGGCACCTCCTTTCTGGTCTGGCTGCGCCTCACCTGGGCCCTGACGCTGATTCCCGGCGTGACCGGCGTGCTGCTGGCTCTGGGCGGCCTGAAGGTGCCCAGCGCCACGGCCCTGGCGGGCGGCACCACCAAGTACGGCTATCCCGCCGACCCCAGCCGAGACTGGGAACACTGGATGTACGCGGGTTTCTGCCTGCTGACCCTGTACGTGATCGAGGTGCTGGTCAAGGGCCGCATGGTGGAGCACCGCGTGGGGCTGAAGCTGCTGCCTGTGGCGACCCTGTTTCTGTACGGCTGCGCCTACATGGTGGGGCGCGTGGCGGTGTTCCCTGGCAGCACCCCAGGCACCTGAGCCCACCTGCGTAAACGGCGGCGTCAGGTTCACTTCACGTCTGGCTGGCAGAACTGTGATGAGGTGTGACCCCATGCGGCGACTGCTTTCCCTGCTTGTGTTGGTGGCCGCCAGTGCGGCTCTGGGGGCCACCGTGCCCACGGTCAAGGTTCAGAAGGGCGACACCCTGTTCCGCATCGCCACGCGCCACGGCCTCAGTGTGGCGCAGCTGCGAGCCTACAACGGCCTGCAGGGCGACACCATCCGCGCTGGGCAGGTGCTGCGGCTGGCCGGGGGACCGGCGCGCCCCGTGGCCGCCCCGCCGCGCACCTACACGGTGAAGGCGGGCGATACCCTCAGCCGCATCGCGGCGCGCACGGGAACCACGGTGACCGCGCTGCAGGCCGCCAACCGCCTGCAGGGCACCGTGATCGCGGCCGGGCAGCGGCTGGTGCTGCCCGCGCCCGGCACGGCGGCCCGCCCGCCCGCGCCACGCCCCACCACCGAGGTGCGCACCGTCTACCGCTACGTTTGGGTGGGCGTGCGCGACACGCCGCAGACCCTGGCCGCGCGCTACCGCCTGAGTGTGGACGCCCTGCGGCGCTTAAACGGCATGACCACCGCCCGCGCCATCGTGCCCGGCAAAAAGGTGCTGGTGCCCATGCGTCTGCCCGTGCCCATTCCGCCCCGCCCGCAGCGCCCGCCCGTGACCTTCAAGCGCCTGAGCCCCTTGAACGTGCCGGTGCAGATTGCCACCGTGGACCTGCGCTGGCGCCATGTGCTGGTGGCCCCGGTGCTGCCCTCGGGCCGCCTGACTTTCGGCTCGGGGGCGCGGGTGAGCGAACTGGCCCGGCGCAGCGGCGCGCGGCTGGTGATCAATGGGTCGTACTTTCATCCGCAGTCCTATGCCCCGGCCGGCGACATCGTGACCCAGGGGCGACTGCTCACCTGGGGCCGCATTCCCCAGGCCCTGACCATCACGCCGGACAACCGCGCCGCGTTCCGGGTGAGTGCGGTCGCTGCCCTGGGCCGCCCGCTGGACACCACCTGGGCGGGCCTGGAAACGGTGGTGGCGACCGGGCCGCGCATTCTCAGCGGGGGGCGGGTGGTCACGCGCTACAGCAGCGTGTTCCGCGACCCCGCCCTGTTTGGCCGCGCCGCCCGCAGCGCCGTGGGCCTGATTGGCAACCGCGACCTCGTGTTCGTCAGCACCCACGCCCGGGTCACCACCACCGAAATGGGCAAGATCATGACCCGCCTGGGCGTGCGCGACGCCCTGCTGCTGGACGGCGGCAGCAGCGCCGGGATGGCCTGGAACGGCCGCGCGGTGCTGGACAGCGTGCGCCGGGTCAGCTACGGCATCGGGGTGTTCACCGACTACGCCGGGCGGCGGTACGCGAAATAGAGGGGCCGGCTTTGGGTGGGGTGGTCGCTCAATCCCACATCGACTCACTGGGGCCGAAGCGCTCGATATAACGTTCCTGGGCCACAGGGGAGAAGTCCTCGGGCCCGAACATGCCGTCCCAGAGTCGAACGTAAAATTCCCGAATGTTGCCCTGGGGGCGCTCCAGTGGGAGGTAAGCCGAATCGTAGGCTTCCACGAGCGCGTCGTCATCGAACCAGGTCAGGGCGTACCGAAGGGTTTCCTTGAGCCGCTGTTGTTGTCGGAATGGCAGGCTTTCGAAGTGGGGCTTCAGTTCCTCGTCCACCAGACGCTGAATTCCACGTTCGTTGTTGAGATTAACCCGTCCCCACCAGTCCTCTTGGAGGTGGAATTGGCCCCATAGGTTCTGGAGCCAGTGGCGGTTCACAGAGATGGGCCGATGCGCCATCCATCCAACTTACAGACCTTTGTGCAGGTGTGCTTGAGGCTCTTAATCCAACAGCCCCGGGTCGTCCAGCAGGGTCTGCACCGCCTCGAAATACGCGCCCACATGGCGGCCGTCCATCAGGGCGTGGTGCACCTGCACCGACAGCGGCATCTGGGTGCGCCCGCCCTCCTCGGTAAAGCGGCCAGTGGTCAGGCGCGGAATGGAATCTGGCAGGCTGAGGTGCATGGCGTGGGTGATGCCGGTAAAGGCCACCCAGGGCAGGCTGGAGAGGTACAGCAGATCGTCCTGCGCGGGGTCCTCGTCCAGGGTGGGCTGGGCGCGCCGGGCGGCCAGGGCCTGGGCCGCGTCCTGCAGAAATCCGGGGGCGCCCCGCTGGTAGGGCAGGGTGCAGAAATGAAACAGCTCGCTGCCGGGCCCGGTGTCAATGACCGACGGATGCACGCGCTCGTGTTCCACCACCGTCTCGCCGCGAATGCGCCAGCGAAAGGGCGGCAGTTCGTTGGCGGCGCGGGCCAGCACGTAGGCGGTGCTGGCCATGTAGGGCAGCCCGCGCGCCCGCACCTCCGCCCGGAAGCGGGTGACGTCCACGGGGGCGGTCACGCTGAAGTGCGGCTGGCTGTGCTGCCGGAAAAACTCGTAGTGGGCCCGCCGGGGCCATGTGGTCAGGTCAATGGTCCGCATGCCCCCAGGCTATCCGCCATGCCGTACCATGCGGGGATGCAGGGCTTGAACAGTCGGTTGGTCTGGGGGGCGGCATGAAGCCGGAGCAGGTGCAGGCACAACTGACGCGGGTGCTGAGTGACGCGATTGCCGGGTTGCGCGATCCCCGCGTGCCCATGATCGTGACCGTGGAGCGCGTGACGGTCACGCCCGATTACGGGCTGGCGCGGGTGTACGTGAGTGCCATGTCCGGCGACATGGACGAGCTGCTTGACGCCCTGCGCGGCGCCCGCGGGCACCTGCAGCGGCAGGTGGCCGAGCACGTACGCATGCGCCGCACCCCCACGCTGGAATTCCACGCGGCCGGGGACCGCTGGTGAGCCGCACCTTTGTCTCGGCGCTGCGGGTGCGCTACGCCGAGACCGACGCGATGGGGGTGGCGCACCACGCCACCTACCCCGTGTGGTTCGAGGTGGCCCGCACCGACGCCATGCACGCCCTGGGCCTGCCCTACCGCGAGGTGGAGGCGCGCGGCTATTACCTGATGCTTTCGGGCCTGAACGTGGAATACCGCCGCGCCGCCCGCTACGACGATGAACTGCAGATTCACGCGACCCTCAGCGCGGTGCGGTCGCGCACGTTGACCTTCAGCTACGAGGTCCGCCGGGCGGGTGAGCTGCTGGCAACCGGCGAAACCCGCCACATTGCCACCGATCACACCTACCGCCCCGCCCGGCTGCCGGACGACCTGCTCGCGCTGCTGGGGCCCGGCTAAGGGCCTCGCTCCTCCCATTGATCGCAGAAACGTTTCTATTCTTGGGGCGAGGCCCTTTGTTCACTGCTCGCTCTGCAACGCCGCTGTTCCAGCCCGCCCGACTGCTCTCAAGATCCACAGCGACCGACTGAGGCTGCGCTAGACTGCCTCCCTCATGAGTCACCTGTCCCGTACCCTGCCGGTCAAGCGGGCCGCCCACGTCTACCTCGTTCACGAGGGCAAACTGCTGCTGGTCGAGGAACGCATGGACGACGGCAGCATTTTCTACGGCCTGCCCGGGGGCAAGGCGCTGCCCGGCGAAACCCTGGGCGACGCGGCGGTGCGGCAGGTGCTGGTGGAAACCGGCCTGACCGTCACCGACCTGATGTTTATCAGCCTGCTCGAAGGCGAGCTGCTGACCGGCACCCGCAACGAGTGCTACGCGATTTTTGGCCGCTTTACCGCCACCTTTCACGGCACCCTGGACCCCACCGACCCCGAAGTGGTGGGCGTGAAATGGGTGCCGTTCGATCAGGTGGAGGGCCTGGTGCGCTACGGCCCGCCGCCCGAGGTCGAGGAGCGCAATCCGCTGATCTGGGTGCCCACCCGCGACTTCGTGCAGGGCCAGCCCCGCGCGTACTACCCCATCTAGAATGGCGCTGCTTGCATGGGGACTGGCGCTGGCGCTGCTGGGCGGCGCGCTGGGCCAGGGGGCACTGGCCCCGGCCGTCCCCACTGCCTGGGGCGACCGCATCTATCCGCAACTGGGTCAGGCGGGGCTGGACGTCACACACTACGACGTGGCGCTGCGGGTGCCGCAGCCCGGCACCCGCACCCTGCAGGCCGAGGTGACCCTGACCGTCCAGGCCACCCGCCCCCTGCCCCTGCTGAGCCTGGATTACCTGGGCCCGGCGGTGCAGGGCGTGACCTGGAACGGCGCGGCGGTGCGCTATGAGCGCGCGGCCGGGAAACTTCTGATTCGCCGCGCCCTGGCCCCCGGCACCCCCGCCCGCGTGACGGTGCGCCTCGCGGGTCCCGCTGGCCGCGTACCGGACCCGGACCTGCCGGTGGACCTGGGCTGGCAGGCGTTGCCGGGGCAGGGCACGCAGCCCGGCGTGAATTTCACCTTCAGCGAGCCGGACGGCACCCGCGCTTTTCTGCCCGTCAACGACCACCCCGGCGATCCCGCCGCCTTCACCCTGCGCGTGACCGTGCCCCGGGGGGTCACCGCCGCCGCCAGTGGCCGGCAGACCGCTGTGCAGGACACGCCCCAGGGCCGCACCTTCACCTTCGAGCAGCGCGAGCCGATTCCCACTTACGCCCTGGCCGTTCACGTTGGGCCGCTGGAGCGCGTGGATCGCCCGGCGGTGCAGGTGGGGGGCAAGGTGGTGGCCCTGCGCGACTACTTCCCACCCGGTACTCCGGTGAACATCCGCGCGCCCTACGAGCGCACCGGCGAGATTCTGCGTCTTCTGGGCGAGTGGTTCGGCCCCTACCCCTTTGCCACCTACGGCTCGGCGGTGGTCACGCCGCCTCTGCCCGCGCTGGAAACAGCCACGCTGTCCACCATGCCGGTCACCTCCAGCAACGTGCGCGTGATCGTGCATGAGGCCGCGCACCAGTGGTTTGGCAACAGCGTGCCCCTGGGCGACTGGAGCGATACGTGGCTGAACGAGGGCTTTGCCACCTACGCCGAACTGCTCTGGGCGCAGGCCCAGGGGAAAGAGGAGGCCCGCGCCGTGCTGCAGGCCTGGCGCGACAGCGTGCAGAACAGGCCCACCCGCCCGCTGGTGGCCCGCACGCCCGCCGAACTGTTTGACCGCAGCGCCTACGTGCGCGGCGCCCTGGCCCTGCACGCCCTACGGGGCGCCGTGGGTGACGGCCCTTTCCGCGCCTTCCTGCAAACCTACGCCCGCACCCGCGCTGCCCGGCCCACCCGCACCGCCGACCTCCTAGCCCTGGCCCGCACCGAACTGGGCCCCCGTGCCGAGGGCGTGCTGCGCACCTGGGTCGAGTCTCCGTCGTTGCCGCCGCTGCCCTGAGGGCGGGGGCCAGTTCCACCCTGGGGCCAAAAAGCGGCCCCCCAATTCCACTTCAACCGCTGTCACGCCGTTCGCCGCAGAGCCGTTGAGGGTTTTCCTCTCCCGGCTCTGGGTTCTGCCCTGAGCCCACAGCCAGGGGCAGTCTTGACCCAAGCTGAAGAAAAGGAGAGGGCCACAGAAGCAGCGGTGTACGCTGGCCCCCATGTGGCCTTTTGGAAAGAGCACGGCGGAGCGCGTGAAAGACGCGCTGAACGAACAGCCTCGCCTGCAAGGTCTGGGTCTGCAGGTGGAGGAACGCGGCGGCGAGGTCAAGGTGACCGGGATGGTCCCCAATGACCGCTACCTGAACCTGATCCGGGTGGTGGCGGGCGGCATCAACGGCGTGAAGACCGTGGACGTGAGCGGCGTGACCTTCGAGCAGGCCAGCGCGCCCCAGTCGGCCCCCCAGGCCCAGACGCCCCAAGCCCAGACCACTGACGCCCCACTGCCCGAACTGCAGCCGGACCTGGCCCCCACCACCGGCAACATGAATGCCCGCGCGGGCACGCCGGCCGCGCCGCTGGAGCCCCTGCCCCAGAGCGGCGGCCAGGACGACGCGGATATGGAAGACAACAGCCGCATTGCCAAGGCCGTGCATCAGGCCCTGCGGAGTAACGGCGAACTGGCCGACGACCCCATTGACGTGCTGCAGAGTGGCAAGAGCATCATCCTGCGCGGCGTGGTGGACAACGACCACGAGCAGCGCCTCGCAGAAAAGCTGGCGCGCGCGGTGGACGGCGTGGCGGGCGTGGACATCAGCGGCCTGCGCGTGGCGGCCGGCGCCAAGCAGCTGGCCAAGGAAAAGGACCAGGACACGGGCGACACCGTCTACACCGTCAAGGCCGGCGACTCCCTCTCGGAGATTGCCCAGAAGTATTACGGCGACGCGATGCAATACAAGAAAATTGCCCACTACAACAACATCAGCAACCCGGACCTGATTCAGCCGGGCCAGAAGCTGCGCATTCCGGGCTAAGGCGCGCGGTAGGGCAGGCGGGGGCACCTGGGGCGACCGGGTGCCCCCGTCCATTTTCGCTTGCTTATCAGATGCCGATATCAGACACTGATACCCATGGATCTCAACCTCTTCAAGGGGAATCTGGACCTGATTCTGCTGAGCGTGCTGGAGCGGGAAAGTGGCTACGGCCTGGACCTTGCCAAGCGAGTGGAGGCCCTCACGGAGGGCCGCATCACCCTGAACGTGGGGAGCCTGTACCCGGCCCTGCACCGCCTGGAACGGGCCGGCTTTCTGCAGACGGCAGAGACCACCCTGGCCCGGGGCGGCCCTCCCGTGCGCACCTACGCCCTGACAGCCGCGGGGCGCGCCGAGCTGCAGCGCCGCCGCGAGAGCTACGCCGCCTTTGACCGCGCCCTGCGGAGCCTGTGGTGAGCGCCGCCCCCTGCCCGCCGGCCGCGCAGCGGTACCTGCGCTGCCTGACCTTGCTGCTGCCGCCCCGGGTGAGGCCCCGCGTGCTGGCCGAGGTGCATGCCCACCTGCATGGCCTGGCCCACGACGCCCAGCTGCGCGGGCTGCCCGAAGCGCAGGCCTGGGCCCACGCGCTGCAACAGGCGGGCCCGGTGTGGCCGGCGGCGCTGCGGCTGGCCGGGGTGTACCTGGGGCGTACCTTGCGGGCGGCGGTGCTGGTGAGCGCGGCCCTGGGCGGCGCGGCGTATGCCGTGCAGGGTAGCCTTACGGCGCCGCCGCACGTCTCGGGGCAGCCATGAGGCGCCCGTGGGCGGCGCGGCTCTGGGCCACCCTGCGCGAGTGGGGCCAGCCGCTGCTGTTTGCGCTGGTGGTCACCCAGTTCGGGGCCTCGGGGGTGCAGGTGGACGGCGCCAGCATGCTGCCCGCCCTGCGCTACGGCGAATGGCTGGCGGTGGAAAAAGCCGGGGGCTGGGCGCACCGGCTGGGCGTGGGGGGCTACGCCCGGGGCGACATCGTGGTGTTCAAGCCCCCACGCGGCGCCGAAGCGGCCTGGAGCCAGATTTACCGGGGCATGCCGCTGCCGTGGCGCTACCGGCCTTTTCTGGTCAAACGCGTGATCGGCCTGCCGGGGGACCGGGTGAGCCTGCGGGGCGGCGTGGTCCGGGTGAACGGCCGGGTGCTGCCCGAGGCGGCCCGCACCTTCTGGGCCGGGTTCTGCCTGGATACCCTTAGCCCCCAGGCCAATGGCGTGGCCCCGGGGCCGGCGGCGCCCCCCCAGCCGGAAGTCACGGTGCCGCCGGGGCACTACTACCTGCTGGGCGACAACCGCTCGCCCGGGGGCAGCCTGGACAGCCGCCTGTTTGGGCCCGTGCCGGTAGGCGATATCGCGGGCCGGGCCCTGGCCAGCGTGTGGCCGCTGCAGCGCCCGGCCCAGGCCACGCCCCCCTGCGACGGCGAACCCCACCCCGAAGACCGGGTGCGCCTCAGCGGCGGCCCCGAATTCAGTCCCCGCTGGCTGCTGGGCAGGCCCTGAGCGCGGCGGCCCGTTCCTGGCCCGTCAGACGGGACTCAAGTGGTTCCACACCCGTCCAAGCCACGCGGTGGCCCCCTCACCCTTCCGTCGCTCCGCTCCTCCCTCCCTCTCCCACCAGGGGAGAGGGGAATACAGCAGGCGATCAGGCGAGCAGCCAGTCATGTTCAGCCCGTGTCATACGGTTTCCGTTCAATCCGTGATCGAATCGGTGCTTGCCCGGTTCGATCTCTCCTTTCTCGACCACCGTTTTGCTCCTCCTCGCTTTGTTCGGGTGGATGCGGGGTGAACAGTTCTGGTCACTGTTCAACTGCAATTCGTCTCAGCTGCGCCCGCGCCGCTGTCTCTGGTCGACGCCCACTTCGTTCATGCCAGAGCCGTCAAGGGGGATGCCCCAGGGCGGCGCTGGGTTTTGCGGTGCATACGGCCCGGAAGAGCCCACCTGCAAACACCGTGCATGCCTGCTGGGCCCCACCCCTGCGCCATTCACGCCCCCGCTGCCTCTTTCGGGGGACGCCGCGCGCTGGCCGGGCGCAGTAGGCTGCGCGGCATGATGAAGGTCATGGGCACCGGCACGCTGCGGGAACGCGCCCCCACCCGGGGCGGCCCGCTGGGCGACCTGCTGGACCCGGCCACCTACCGCGCCGCGCTGTACGTGTTGCTGGCCCTGCCGCTGGGCGGCACGGTGGCGGGCCTGCTGACAGCGGCTGTGGTGGGCGGGCTGCTTACCCTGCCCATTCTGGTGGGGGCGGCCTTTTTGCTGCTGGCCCTGTGGCTGGTGGTGGCGCTGGGCGAGGTGCAGCGCCTGCTGCTGGGTCTGCTGGGGGTGCAGGTGGCCCGCCCGGCCGCCGCGCCCCCGGCCGGGCTGCTGGCGTGGCTGGGCCGCACCCTGGCCGATCCGGTCACCTACCGCACCCTGCTGTTTCATGTGGTGCAGTTGCCCCTCAGCCTGCTGTGCTGGGTGGTGCTGGGCACGCTGCTGGCCCTGGAGGTCCTGGGGCTGGGTGCGCCGCTGTGGGCCATGAACAGCGCCGTGCCTGTGGTGTGGGGCGAGTGGACCCTGCGCCCCGGGCCCCTGTCGGTGGCGGGGCTGATGCTGGCGGGTGCCGGCGCTCTGCTGGTGAGTGCCGGGGTCCTGAGTGTGATGGGCCGGGTGTGGACCCGCCTGGGCATTGCCCTGCTTGCCCCGGACGGCGACGGCGCCGCGCGGCGCGAGGTGATCGCCCTGCGCCGCGCGGCGGGCCGGGTGGCCCTGGGCGACGACCTGGGCGTGACCCTGGCCGACCTGACCGAACAGGCCCGGCAGGCCAGCACCGCCGCCGCCGTGGCCCTGTGCGCCCCAGACGGCACCCTGCGGGCGGTCAGCGGCGTGCCGGGCCCGCTGCCGGCCCCCGGCGAACTGCAGCCCGCCCCTGGCGAGGCCAGCGTGCGCGCCCTGAGCGGCGGCGAGGTGCTGGCCACCCTCCCGGTGAGCCTCCCCGCCTCGGCGGGCACGCTGGAGGGCGGCACCCTGCGCGCGTGGTACGTGGGCGGCGCGCGCCCGGGGGCCGATGAACTGGCCTTTCTGCTCTCCATTGCCGACCACGCCGGCACCGCCCTGCACGCCGCGCAGCTGATCGAGCGCGCCGGGGCGCGGGCCGGCGAACTGGAACGCGCCCGGCTGGCGCGCGAACTGCACGACAGTGTGGCCCAGGCGCTGTACGGCATCACCCTGGGCGCCAAGACCGCCCGCGCCACCCTGGAGCGCGACCCCGCCCGCACCCGCCAGAGCCTGGACTACACCATCCGGCTGGCCGAAGGGGGCGTATCGGAAATGAAGGCGCTGCTCTTTAGCCTGCGCCCCGACGCCCTGGAAGAAGGGGGGCTGGTGGCCGCCCTGACCCAGCACGCCCACGCCCTGGAAGCCCGCCACGGCCTGACCGTGCACGCCGACCTGCGCGCCGAGCCGGACCTGGACCCCGATGCCCAGGCCGCCGCCTACCGCGTGGCCCAGGAGGCCCTGCACAACGTGGTCAAGCACGCCCGCGCCGCCCAGGTGTGGCTGAGTCTCAGTCAGACGGGGGACATGGTGACCCTGCACGTGCGCGACGACGGCCGGGGCTTTGATCCTGGGGCGCAGGGCCGGGGCACGCTGGGTCAGCGCTCCATGCGCGAGCGGGCGTCGGGGGCGGGCGGCACCCTGGTCGTGGATTCAGCGCCGGGGCAGGGCAGCGCCGTCACCCTGACCCTGCCCCGGGGGCGCGCGTGACCACCTGGCCGCCGTCCCGGCCGCTGCTGCCGGTGCTGGGGCGCATGGCGCTGGGGCTGGGGCTGGTGGGCGCCGGGCTGGCGCTGGCGTGGCACGGCGCCGCGCGCACCCTGACCCCCGGCATGAGCGTGCAGAACACGCCCCTGCAGGTGCCGCTGGACGGCCCGCTGCCGCTGGACCTCGCCAGCAGCGCCGCGCTGAACTTCAGCGGGGACCGGGTGAATGTGGCGGTCTCGCCGCTGCCGCCGGGCAGCCCCATGGCCGTGCAGGGTTCGGCCCGCCACCGCGCCCGCAACCCGGTGCAGGCCGAGGTCAGCCGCCAGGGCCGCGCCATTACCGCGCAGGTCACGCTGAACGTGCAGCCGCCCAACACGCGCGGGGTGGTGCTGGGCGGCCCCGAACCCGTGCAGCACACCCTCACCCTGGCGTTGGCGCAGGGCTTGCCCCTCACGCTGGGCAGCGTGACCACCAGCGGCGACCAGCGCCTGCAGCTCACCCCGCTGCGGGTGCGTGCCCTGACCCTGCGCAGCGACAGCGGGGCCATGAATGTGGTGCTGCCGGCACGGCCCGCTGGCCCCGTCAGCGTGGTGACCCGCAGCGGCGACGTGGTGCTGACCGCCCCCGAAGGCAGCGCGCCCGACGCCCTGCGCGTGAACACCGCCGATGGCGAGCTGCGGCTGAATCTGGCGGGCATGCGCACCCAGACCCTGGGCGTGGGCAGCGACAGCGGCGACCTGCGCCTGACCCTGCCGGTCATCCTGGGCCGCGCCACGGTGACCACCGCCACGGGCGACGTGACGGTCAGCGCCACCCCCCTCACGCGCGGCAGCCTGGACATCCGCACCCAGGGCGGGCGCGTGACGCTGCGCCTGCCGCCCGCCCTGAGCACGCGGGTGCGTTTTACCGACCGCGACACCCTGAACTGGCCCCGCACCCGCCCGCCCAGCCCCACCCCCGCGCTGGACGTGTTCGTGGACGCGCCCCGCTCGGAATTCACCCTTGCGCCCCTGGAGGACACCCCATGACCACCCCCGATTCTGCCCCTGCCGCCGTGCGCGTGCTGCTGGTGGACGACCACGCCGTCGTTCGCCAGGGCCTGCGCCTGTTCCTGGGCCTGGACCCCCTGATTGACGTGGTGGGCGAGGCCGCCAACGGCGAGGAAGCCCTCCTGCTGGCCGCCCAGCTGCGCCCCGACGTGGTGATCATGGACCTGATGATGCCCGTGATGGACGGCATTCAGGCCACCCGCACCCTCAAGCGCCAGCAGCCCGACACCGAGGTGATTGCCCTGACCAGCACCCTGGAAGAACACAAGGTGAACGGCGCCATTGAGGCCGGGGCCATCAGCTACATGCTCAAAGACGCGTCCAGCGACACCCTGGCCGACGCCATTCACGCCGCTGCCCGGGGCGAGGTGCGGCTGCACCCCGAGGCCGCCAAGCGGCTGGTGCGCGATTTCCGGGGCGGCGAGATGCGCGAAACTCTGACCCCCAAGGAAACGATTGTGCTGCAGCTGCTGGCCCACGGCTACAGCAACAAGGACATTGCCGCCGATCAGGGGGTCAGCGAGGCCACCGTCAAGACCCATGTGTCGCGCCTGCTGGGCAAACTGGGCCTGGACAGCCGCACCCAGGCGGCCCTCTACGCCCTGAAGCACGGGATTGCCCAGCTGGACGGCGTGGCGCTGTAAGGCCAGCGCGGCCAGAGGGCGCCAGAGCTCCTGCCGTGGGTGCGCGGCGGCGGGGCCGGGCAAGCGGTAGGCTCTGGGGCATGACGGCGCCGCACCCCAGCCCCCCGCCCACCCCGCCGCAGGCCGCCCCGCTTTCCCCCGTCCCCCCGGGCATCCGGGCGGTGGACGGCAACCGCGCCGCCCTGACCCTGCTGCTGGTGCAGAACGTGGTCTCGGCGGTGCTGATTGCCCGTGGAGTGCCGCTGGGCACGGCGCTGCTGGGCGCGTTTGCGCTGGTGGTGCTGGTGGGCCTGACCCTCTTCCGTGACGTGATCGACACGCTGCGGCGCGACACCCGCTGGCGCACCCCCCCGGCCTGGGGCACGGCGCTGGCCGCGTTCGTGCTGGCCTTTCTGGCCTCGCGCGCTTTTGTGGTGGCGGTGGTGGCCCTGTTTCCCAGTGCGGCCGACAGCGTGCCCCAGTTTCTCAGCCGGGGCGCGGACCTGTGGGCGCTGCTGCTGGCGGCGGGGGTGCTGATTCCCTTTGCCGAAGAAGTGGCCTTCCGGGGCCTGCTGATGCGCGGGCACGAGCGAGCGGCGGGGTTCACGGTGGCCGCCCTGACCAGCACGGCCGTCTTCGCGCTGGCGCACGGGGCGCCCGCCAGTGTGGCCGGCATTCTGCCGCTGGCCTACGTGCTGGCGCGCGTGGCGCAGCACACCGGCAGCCTGTGGAACAGCGTGATCATCCACGCGCTGAACAACACGCTGGCCGTGGGGCTGGGCGCCTTTGTGGCGGGCCGGCTGCCCAGCGACACAGCCCAGGCCACCGACCTGCTGCAGAACCCGGCCCTGAAGGTGCCGGTGGCGCTGGGCTCGCTGCTGTTCGGCAGCGTGGTCCTGGTCGTACTGCACCTGTGGCTGACCCCCCGCCCCGATCCGCAGGAGCGCAGCGCCCCGGGCCCCTGGCTCAGCGCGGCGCTGGTGGCGGTGGCGCTGTTTGGGTTACTGGCGGCCCTGGCCACCTTGCCAGTGTTCACCCAGTGGGCCAGCGAACTGCGCGGGGCGCTGCGCTAGGCTTGCCAGCCTGTGTCCAGACTCTCCCTGACCACGCGGCTGCGTACCCTGGCCCGGCGCCTGAAGGCCGAACTGCTGGCCCTCAGCCTCGCGGCGCGCGATCCGCGCACGCCCTGGTATGCCCGCGCGTGGGCGCTGCTGGTCCTGGCCTACGCCCTGAGCCCCATTGACCTGATCCCCGACTTCATCCCGGTGCTGGGGCAGCTGGACGACCTGCTGCTGGTTCCAGCCGGGCTGTGGCTGGCCCTGCGCCTGATTCCCCCCGCTGTAATGACCGATGCCCGCCGGCAGGCCGAGGCCGCCCCGACCCGGCTGGGCCGCAGCGTGTGGGGCGCGGCGCTGATCGTGGCCGCCTACCTGGGCCTGCTGGCACTGGCCTGGGTTCTCTGGCCCCGCGCGGGCCAGTAGCATGGCGTGGCCTATGGCCCGCGCCCCTGCTTCTGCCCCGCCGCCCGCTCCGGCCGCCCCACTGCCCACCACCTTCCTGATGGGGCCGCGCGTCTTTGCCCGGCAATTGGCCCCCACCGAGCCTGCGCCCCTGCGCTACCTGGGCATGGCGGGGCTCTCGGCCGCGCTGTCCGGTGTGGCCTACGCCACCCTGGTGTCGCCCGCTGTGCGGCTGGCCGCCGAGGTGGCGGGGGGCGCCTCGCCGCTGGCGGCGCACGCCACCAACGTGCTGGGGGGCGCCTTCCTGACCCTGTTCACCTACGGCCTGATGTGGGGCCTGGGCCGCCTGGGCGCCGGCCGGGCCGGGCGCGCCGCCGAGGTCTACGGTGCCAGTTTTGCGCTGCTGCCCCCGCTGTACCTGCTGGTCACGGCGCTGGCCCTGTTGACCCCAGAGGCCGCGTGGCGCCCCGACCCGGCCGCGCTGGCCCAGGCCGGCGAGAACAGCCGCAAGGTGCAGCAGCTGGCGCTGGCGGGCCTGGCCCAGACCGCGCCCGCCGCGCTGCTGCTGGCCGTAACGGTGCTGGGGACCGCCGCCCAGTGCGCGCTGGCTTTTCCCGCTTTTGCCGTGCTGACGGGCCGCCCCGCACGGGCCGCCGCCGGGACCCTGTTGCCCCTGCTGCCCGCGCTGGCGGTGGGCTTCATTGCCCTGGCCCCGCTGCTGTTCAGCCGCTAGCGCAGCAGCGGCGCGCAGGCCACAGCAAAAGCCCCCAGGGCAGGGGGCTTCAGGAGAGGGGGGCCTGGCTCAGCCGAACACGCTCTTGGCTGGGTCCCACAGGCGCCACAGTTCGTACAGGCCGATCAAGAGGTGCAGCACCAGCTTGGCGGCCAGCCCGGTCAGCAGGCCCACCAGGGTGCCCCAGGCCGCGCGCATGGCGTCGGCGGGCGCCTTTTTCACCACGACCAGTTCAGCGATCAGGGCGCCCAGCAGCGGGCCCACGATCAGGCCAAAGGGAATGATGGGCAAAATCCCCACCACGCCGCCAATCAGGGCGCCCCACACCGCCTGCTTGCTGCCGCCGTACTTGCGCGCCCCCCAGGCCGAGGCCACGTTGTCCACCAGCCCGATCAGGATGGTGATCACCAGAAAGGTGAGCAGGAAGGGCAGGTCCGGCCAGGGCTGAAAGCCGTCCACCAGCGTGGCCGCCACGGAGCCTAAAAAGATGATGGCAGTGGCGGGCACCACCGGCACAAACGTACCCACCATGCCGATGATCCAGGCCACCAGAAAGATCAGAAACGCAAGACTCATACGACAGATGCTTACGCGCTGGGCGGCCCCAGGGTTCCGGGCGCGGCCGGGCACCACCAGACCAGCACCCACAACGCAAAACCCCCACCGAAGTGGGGGCGAAGTGGTTGCAGGGACAGGATTTGAACCTGCGACCTCCGGGTTATGAGCCCGACGAGCTACCAGACTGCTCTACCCTGCGATACTCTGGTCTTTCTTGCGGCGCCCGTTTCAGGCGCTCAGAAAGAGTAGCTCTGAATGCCCGATCTGTCAACGGGGGCCCGGCGGGCACGCGGGCTTTGTTGCGGGGCTTACAGCCGCTGCAGGGCCTGTGGCCGCTACGCTGGGGGCGTGACCCCGCCCGAGCAGGCCGACAGCGCTCCGCCACAGAGTGCCCCCGCAGACAGCGCCATTCAGGTGCGCAAGCTGCGCCACATCGAAGCCTGCCTGCGCCCTGAAAGCCAGTACCAGCGCCAGACCACCGGCCTGGAACACGTTCCCTGGCCCTACCGCGCCCTGCCGGAACGCAACCTGGACGAGGTGGCGCTGGGCACCTCGTTTCTGGGGCGGCCACTGCGCGCCCCGGTGCTGATCGGCGCCATGACGGGCGGCGCCCAGGCCGCCGGGCGCATCAACCGGCATCTGGCCCTGGCGGCGCAGCGGCTGGGCGTGGGCCTGATGCTGGGCTCGCAGCGGGTGATGCTGGAGCGCCCCGAGGCCCGCGCCTCTTTCCTGGTGCGCGAGGTGGCCCCGGACATCCTGCTGGTGGGCAACCTGGGCGGCGCCCAGTTTCTGCTGGGCTACGGCCCCGAGCACGCCCGCCGCGCCGTGCGCGAGGTCGGCGCCGACGCGCTGGCCATTCACGTCAACCCTCTGCAAGAAGCCCTGCAACCGGGCGGCGACACGCGCTGGGCGGGCCTGACCGGGCGACTGGCATCCGTGCTGCCCCACCTCGACTTTCCGGTGGTGCTCAAGGAGGTTGGGCACGGCCTGGACGCCCGCAGTGTGGCTGCCGCCGCGCCGCTGGGCTTTGCCGCGCTGGATGTGGCGGGGGCCGGGGGGACGAGCTGGGCGCGGGTGGAGCAGCTGGTTCACCACGGCGCCGTGCAAAGCCCCGACCTGTGCGAACTGGGCATTCCCACCGCCCAGGCGCTGCGCGACACCCGACAGGCGGCGCCCGGGGTGCCCCTGATCGCTTCGGGCGGCATTCGCACGGGCCTGGACGCCGCGCGGGCCCTGGCCCTGGGCGCGCAGGTGGTGGCGGTGGCCCGCCCGCTGCTGGCCCCCGCCCTGGACAGCGCCGAGGCCGTGGAGGACTGGCTGGCGCAGTTTATCCACGATCTGCGCGTGGCCCTGTTTGTGGGGGGATACGGCAGTGTGGACGAGCTGCGGGCCCTGTCCGTTTAGCGCAGGCGCCCCAGCCCCTTGCGAATCAGGGTATCGGCGTTCAAGTCCGGCTCGGCGGCCAGCAGTTCGGCGACCACGGCGCGCACCTGCGCCTCGCGGAAGCCCAGGGCCAGCAGGGCGTCAATGGCGTCGCGCCCGGCGGTGCCCACCACGCGCGCAGCCTTGCTGCCGCCCGCCGCCGCTGGGGTCGCCAGGTGATCCGGCACCTTGTTCTGCAACTCCAGCACCAGCCGCTCGGCGGTTTTCTTGCCCACGCCGCTGACACTGCTCAGCAGTTTCACGTCGCCGCCCAGCAGCCCGGCGGCCAGGGCGCTCACCGGCATGGCCGAGAGCAGGGCGAGGGCCAGCTTGGGGCCCACGCCACTCACGCCGGTCAGCAGGTCAAACAGGCGCAGGCTGTCGGTGTCCTGAAAGCCAAAGAGTAGCTGGGCGTCCTCGCGCACCACGAAGCGGGTGTTCAGTTCGGCCACCTCGCCGACCACCAGCTTGCCCAGGGTGCTCACCGGGCACTGCACCTCGTAGCCCACGCCGCCGGCAACCACCACAGCGCTGTTTTCCCGGATGTCCCGGACCACGCCGGACAGATAAGCAATCATCGCGCCCAGTCTACATTCTGCCCGGGACAGAAAAGGTGGCGGCGGGCGGTGAGCCAGCCCGCGCTACCCCTGGGCGCGCGGCACCGGACGCAGGCTGAGGGCCAGCAGCGCCCCGCCCATCACCGCCGCCAGGGCCGCCCCCGCCGCAAAGCCCTGCGCTTCGTGGCCTGCGGAGGACGCCAGCACCAGCGGGCTGAGAAACTGGCCCAGAAACACCGCGCTGCTCATGCCGGCCGTGACCCGGCCGCGCCACGCAGGCGGGGTCAGGTCGGCCAGCCACGCGTACAGGTTGGGAAACACCAGCCCCCCGCCCAGGCCCGCCACCAGCAGCCCGGCCTCCACCACCGCCAGCCCCGGCGCGCGGAACACCAGCAGCCAGCCCAGCGCCACAATCGCCATGCCCAGCCCGGCGAGGCGCCGCGTGTCAAAGCGCCCGGCAAAGCGTGAAAAGACCAGCGCCGTCACGGCGGCCATCAGGGTGGAACTGCCCAGCATGAGGCCCGTCACGCCGGGTTCGGCGCCCAGCGCGCGCAGCAGAAAGGGGCCCTGCGCGGGCATCAGGTAAAAGACGATCATGTAGCCCAGCGCCAGGGCATAGACCACCGCAATGGCGCTCCAGCGCGGGGCGGCCTGCGGAGCGCTGCCCGCCGCGTCCTGCCCCGGCACGCCGCGCGGCAGGCGCAGCACCAGCGGCAGCAGCAGCGCCGCCGCCAGATACAGCGCGAAGGGCGCGCGCCAGCTCAGGGCCGCCAGCACCCCGCCCAGGGGCAGCAGCACCGCACCGCCAAAGCTGGTAAAGGCCGCCTGCTGGCTCAGAAAGCGCCCGCGCCCGGGGCCGCTGAACAGGTCATTGACCAGCGCGCCCGCCGCCGTCATGGTGCCGGCCACCGCCAGCCCCAGCACCACGCGCCCGGCCAGCACCTGCCCCAGGCTCTCGGCCACCAGGCCGCTGGCGCCGCCCAGCACGTACAGGGTCAGTGCGCCTAGCAGCACTGGGCGGCGGCCAAAGCGGTCCGCCAGCACGCCGCTGATGGGGGCGGTCACCGCGATCACCACGCCCAGAATGGTCAGGGCCAGCTTGGTCAGCAGCGCCGCGTTCGGGGTGTCGGCAAAGTGCGCCTGCATGGCGGGCAGCGCCGGGGCAATGGTGGCGCCGGACATCACCGTCAGGGCGGCCAGCAGCAGCAGCGTGGCCTGTGTGAGGCGATCCGGGGCCGCGCGGGTGGGCGCGGCGGGGGCAGAGGAGAGGGCCGTCATCCCCACATCTTAGCTTTAAAAAGTCAATTGGTTTGCCGGGGAAAGTAACTGGCGTGGCGACACCACTGGCGGGCCCCGCCGTGCTTGAGTGTGGGGCATGGTGACCCTGCGCCCTGCCTGCGAAGCCGACCGCGCCGCGCTGTACCGCATCTGCCTGGAAACCGGCGACAGCGGCGAGGACGCTTCCGGGCTGTACGCCGATCCGCAGCTGCTGGGCCACATTTACGCCGGGCCCTACCTCAGCTTTGCCCCGGACTTCGCCTTTGTGCTGGAAGACGCCGCCGGGGTGGCCGGTTACGTGCTGGGCGCGCCCGACACCGCCGCCTTTGAAGCCACCCTGGCGCGCGAGTGGTGGCCGGCCCTGCAAGAGGTGTACCCGCTGCCCCAGTCGCCCCCAGAGGCCCGCACCCCCGATGAGCGCCTCACCTGGCTGATTCACCACCCCCGCCGCACCCCTGAAGCCCTGCTGGGCGCCTACCCGGCTCACCTGCATATTGACCTGCTGCCCCGAGTGCAGGGAGGCGGCCGGGGCCGGGCCCTGATGACTACCCTTCTGGACGCCCTGCGCGCGGCGGGCTCGCCGGGGGTGCACCTGGGCGTGGGCGAACGCAACACGCGGGCCCAGGGCTTTTACCGGCACCTGGGCTTTGAAGAGCTGTACCGCTCGCCGGGCGCCGTCACATTTGGCCTGAAGCTGTAAGGCAAGTGGCGCAGGCGCGCGGGTGAGGGGCCGGGCTACACTGCGCCCATGTCTCGCCCCCAGGCCATGATGCGAATGCCCCAGCGACCCTGAGACCACACAGGAGTCGCGCGGGGCGTTCTGACAGCGGCTGCTAGTTCCATTGAGGAGCCAGACAGCGGCTCCTCAATTCCACTTCTGCCGCCGTCTTTGCCGGACACTCACTTCGTTCGCCCCAACGGAGTTGGGTGCCGTTCTGAGCAGGCAGGGCGCCCCGCTTTCCGTTGCCCTTTATGCTGTGGAGGTTGCCCGGCCCCCCAGAGGCCGGGAAGGAAGGAATCCCATGAGCCACCCCGACCGCGCTTTTTTCATCACGACGGCCATTGATTACGCCAACGGCGCGCCGCACATCGGCCACGTCTACGAGAAGATCCTCACCGACGCCATCGCCCGCTACCAGCGCCTCGCCGGGCGCGAGGTGTTTTTCCTGACCGGCACCGACGAGCACGGCGAAAAGATCGCCAAGGCCGCCGCCAAAGCCGGCCAGACCCCGCAGGTGTTCGTGGACGACCTCGCCACGCGCGCCTTCAAGGGCCTGTGGGACCGGCTGGAAATCAGCTACGACGATTTCGTGCGCACCACCGAGGGCCGCCATAAGCGCTTTGTGCAGGACATCCTGCAGCGCGTGTACGACGCGGGCGACATCTACTTTGACGAGTACGAGGGTCTGTACTCGGTGGGCGCCGAGCGCTATGTCACCGAAAAAGAGCTGGTGGAGGGGCCCGACGGCGTGCGCCGCTACCCCGGCGACAAGGACCCGCCCGAGCTGCGCCGCGAGGCCAACTATTTCTTCCGCATGGAGAAGTATCAGGCGTGGCTGCTCGACCACATCAGGCAGAACCCCGACTTTATCCAGCCCGCCGGCTACCGCAACGAGGTGCTGGAAATGCTCAAGGAGCCCATTGGCCCCCTCAGCATCTCCCGGCCCAAGAGCCGCGTGCCCTGGGGCATTGAGCTGCCCTGGGACCCCGACCACGTCACCTACGTGTGGTTCGACGCGCTGCTCAATTACGTCTCGGCGCCGGTCAGCAAGGGGGCGGCCCCCGAGGTGATCGGCACGGCGTGGCACGTCATCGGCAAGGACATCCTCAAGCCGCACGCGGTGTTCTGGCCCACCATGCTGCAGGCCGCCGGGCTGCCCCCTTACCGCCGCCTCGTGGTGCACAGCCACATCCTGGCCGAGGACGGGCGCAAGATGGGCAAATCCCTGGGCAACGCCATTGACCCGGAAGCGCTGGTGACCCAGTACCCGGTGGACGCCATCCGTTACACCCTGCTGCGCGAGGCGACCCTGAGTGCCGACAGCCCTTACGGCGAAGGCATTCTGGTCTCGCGCCTGAACAGCGACCTCGCCAACGACCTGGGCAACCTGCTCTCGCGCACCATTTCCATGATCCAGAAGTACCGGGGCGGCGCCATTCCCGCCGCCGCCGAGATCACCGAGCGCGAGCGCGAAATCGAGGCGGCGGCCCTGGCCCTGCCCGGGCAGATTCTGGCCCTGGTGGACGAACTGAAGATCAACATGGCGCTGGAAGCCGCCATGAACTTTGTGCGCGACCTCAACCGCTACATTGCCGAGAGCGCGCCCTGGAATCTGGCCAAGAGCGACCAGACGGCCCGGCGCCTGGACACCGTGCTGTACACCGCCGCCGAGGGCCTGCGGGTGGCCAGCGTGGCCCTAGAAGCAGCGCTGCCGGTCAAGGCCCGCGAGCTGCGCGCGCAGCTGGGCCTGGGCGGCCAGTCCTACACCCTGGCCGGCGCCTGGGGCCTGACCCCGGCCGGCACCCAGGTGGTGGGCGGCGCCATTCTGTTTCCCAAACCCGAACCCAAAGCGGCTCCAGACGCTGCTGCCCCTAAATCCCCCCAACCCCCGAAAGAGACCCCCATGACCCAGCCTGAAGCCCCTGCGGCCCCCGTTGCCCCGGCCGCCAGCCCCGCCGTGCCCACTGAACCCCTGATTTCCATTGACGACTTTGCCCGCATTGACCTGCGGGTGGCCGAGGTGCTGGCCGCCGAGGCCGTGCCCAAGGCCGACAAGCTGCTGAAGCTGACGGTGCGCCTGGGCAAGGAAGAACGCACCGTGGTCAGTGGCATTCGCCAGTGGTTCGAGCCCGAAGCCCTGGTGGGCCGCAAGGTGATTCTGGTCGCCAACTTGAAGCCCGCCAAGCTGCGCGGTATCGAGTCCCAGGGCATGATCCTGGCCGCCGAGGACGACCAGGGGAACCTGGACCTCGTGGGCCTGAAGCTGGACCTGCCCAGCGGGACGAAGGTGCGCTGAGGGCTCTCCGCCGGCAAAACGCCACCTGACCATCAGCAGGGCATGACTGCTTTGTCTTGAAGCTCCACGCTGCGCCTCCCATCCTTCTGGGAGGCGCGGCGTCGTTGTGTGGAGTCGAGGGAAGGGACTCCCCAGGGTTTTTGACGGGTGAGGCTGTTAGAGGCCAGATGACCTGTGTGTGGAGTCGGGGTCAGGGCTCTCAGAAGGCCCCTGAGCCTTGGCCCAGCGCCGCAAGTGCGGTCCCTGGGGGCAGGCCGATTGCCTAAACTGTGTGGGTGCGACGTCTCGTGCCTGCTTTGCTGCTCCTGCCCCTCCTGAGTGGCTGCGTTGATCCGTCTGTGCAGCCCCCGCTGCGCCCACTAACAGAGGCCGAACTGCGCCCGTTTTATGTGGACAGCCCCCCACAGCCCTTGCCGGCGTACACGGCCTTTACGCTGGGCGAGTCGTATGTGCCGGGCGGGACCGTGCAGGGCTGGAAGGCCACCAACGTGGTGCCCCTCTACAGCAGCCGGGGCCAGAATGTCGTCCTGGCCGCGCACCTGCAGCCCGATGGCCGCATCACTGGCGCGGCGCCCCTCCAGACTGGCCCGGCAGAAACCCTGCAGTACACCCTGTCCATGAACGGCAACAATGCGCTGGCCGGTGGCCTGTGCCCGGTGGACGGCCTGAAGGCCACGGCGGGGGTCAAGGTGCACCTGCCCGAGCTGGCTTTCTTCTTCTACCGCTTCGCCGAGGTGCAGCAGGCCATGCAGCCCCTCACCTCGCCGATTCCAAAGGAACGGGGGCTGCGCTACGACCTGCGGGCCTATGAACAGCCGAGCAGCCAGGTCGGAATCAACCTGGTGTACGTGTCAGATGACGTCACCGTCCAGGGGGAACAACGCTGCGTCCGTGGCTATGAACAGTCCGGCCGGAGCTCGGCCTCGCAGGACAACATTCGGGTGAACCTCAAGCTGAGCCGGGGTTGGAACGCGCTGCTGCGCACCGAGACGCGGTCCTACGCTGGCCAGACCCATGTGAGCCACATCACCTGGACGACCGTGCCGCGCGACGTCATTGAGCGGTGGCTCTAAAGGAGGCCGGGGTGGCAGAGCCGCGTGACGTGCCGCCCACGCCCGGCGGTCCCCGGTCCCTGACGAAAACCTGACCGCCTCATCAGCCCCGGGCGGGGCGCTCACGTTACACTGCGCCCATGCCGTTTGTCGTCGTCTCCGGTCTGTCTGGCAGTGGCAAGAGCACCGCGCTGCGCACGCTGGAGGACGCCGGGTTTTTCATCACCGATAACCTGCCGCCCGAACTGTGGGGCGCCATGCACGACCTCGTGTCGGCGCGGGGGCTGCCCTGCGTGGCGATCAGCACCGACGCGCGCACCCGCGACTTCCTGGGCGCACTGGAAGCCAGTTACGTGCGCCTCTCGCGCCGCCGTGAGGACCTGCGCGTGCTGTTTCTGGAAGCCAATACCGACGTGCTGCTCAAGCGCTACAACTTCACCCGCCGCGAACACCCGCTGGGCGACAACCTGATGCTGGACTTTGCGCGCGAACGCGAGTTGCTCGCGCCCCTGCGCGCCATTGCCGACACCGTGATTGACACCACGCACCTCAGCGCCCGCGACCTGTCGGCCAAGGTGCTGCGCCTGTTCCGGCTGGAAAACGACTTTCACCTGCGCCTGATGTCCTTTGGCTTCAAGCACGCCCCGCCCAGAGACGCCGATCTGGTGCTGGACGTGCGCTCGCTGCCCAATCCCTACTACGACCCCGTGCTGCGCCCCCGCACCGGCCTGGACCCGGCTGTGGCCCGCTACGCCTTTGGGGACCCAGAGGCCGAGGCCTTTTACGCCGAACTGCGCGACTTCGTGCGCGTGGCCGCCGAGCGCGCGCGCGCGGCTGGGCGGCACGGCTACACCGTGGCGGTGGGCTGCACGGGCGGGCAGCACCGCAGCGTGGCGGTGGCCGCGCGGCTGGCCCAGGACCTGAAGGATCTGAACGTGGACATCATGGACCACCGCGATATGCAGGCAGGCGAAGACGCGTGAGCGACCCCCCCATTCCGCGCCCGTCGTCCGTGCTGCCCGAAGCGGTGCGGGACGACATGGTGGGGCGCGGCCAGCAGGTCACCCGCCGCGCCCGCATGTGGATGTCGCCGGGCCTGGGCGTCAAGCGCTGGCTGCTGCTGTTTGTGGTCTGCACCCTGGTGGGGGCCGTGGGGGTGCTGCACTTCACCTGGACCGGGCCGCTGCATTTCGTGGCCACCCGCTGGATTCTGTGGGTCAACCATCTGGTCAGCCCCGAGGTGATGCCGCTGTACACCGGCGGCATGGCCCTGATGGTGCTGTCGCTGCTGGGCGCGCTGTGGAGCATCATGATGCTCAGCCGCTCGGTGCTGCGCGGCACCGGCACCGCCCCCGAACAGGCCGTGGACCTGATGTACCAGCGCCGTCACCTCGCCCGGGGCCCGCGCATCGTGGCAGTGGGCGGCGGCACGGGCCTGAGCAACCTGCTCTCGGGCCTGCGGGTACACACCGGTAACACCACCGCCATCGTGGCCGTCTCGGACGATGGGGGTTCCTCGGGGCGCTTGCGGGCCTCGCTGGACATGATCGCGCCCGGGGACCTCACCGACTGCTACGCGGCGCTCTCCGACAGCCCCGTCATGGCCCGGCTGCTGCTGCACCGCTTTGAACGCGGTGACGGCATTCAGGGCCACACCTTCGGCAACCTGCTGCTGGCCACCCTCAGCGAGGAAGAGGGCGGCCTGAGCGAAGCCATGCTGGACATTCACGAGGTGCTGCGCATTCGCGGGCGGGTGTACCCGGCCACCACGCAGCCTGCCACCCTGGTGGCCCGCCTGAATGACGGCCGCACCCTGCGCGGCGAGAGCCGCTTTGCCGCTGAGATGGGCGAAGCGCAGATTCAGCATGTGCAGCTGGATCCCCCGGCGCTGCCCGCCTTGCCGGAAGTGCTGCACGCCATCCGTGAGGCCGAGCAGATCGTGCTGGGGCCCGGCAGCCTGTACACCAGTATCATTCCGGCGCTCCTGGTGCCCGAAATTGCCCGCGAGCTGCGCGCCTCGCCCGCCCCGCTGATCTACGTGGCCAGTCTGATGACCGAGCCCGGCGAAACCGACGGCCTGAGCCTGGAGGACCATGTGCAGGCCATCACCAGTCACCTGGGCCGGATGCCCGACTGCGTGCTGGTGAACAGCGCCGTGCCCCCGCGCGACGTGGTGGCCCGCTACGCCGAAGGCGGCGCGCACCTGCTGAACCTGGCCGGCGCCAGCCGCGAGCTGCGCGGGCGTGCGGTGGTGCTGCCCCTCCTGCAACCCGGTCAGGCCCGGCACGACCCCGCCGCGCTGGCCCAGGCCCTGCTGCACGCGGCCCCCAAGCGCGACCAGGGCTGAGTTCACTTACCACCCCAAGCGTTCCCCGGTCTGCCTGAGTTGCGTCATCAGGGGGACCAGCGCGTGGTGGTGCCGGCGTTCAAGCCGGGATAGAACGTCGCTGAGGGTGTGGTCCACCGCAGTCCCCTCGCCAAGCCAGTCCTCCTGCTCGGCCAGGGTCCCGCTCCCCAGGCGGCTGGGGCTGCAGACCCAGAGATGCGCCCCACAATCGGCATGGTCGTAAAAGGCGGACCAGTCATACGACTTCCGAAAAATTCCGTAACGTGTTATGGAATTTTTCCGACCAGAGGGAGAAGGAAAAAGTACGGATTTCCGGGAATTGGAGGAACATCCAGTTCTTTTCTGGATGTTGCGGAAATGGACGGAATCCGTATCAATGGAATCGGGAATCAGCCAGGACCGGCGGACAAAGAGCAGCTGGGGGCTTCCCAGGCGGGTCACAGAGAAGCGGCCATGTCGGTCCTGTTGGAAGCCAAGTTCATGGTAGGCGTCGCTGGAAAAGGCGAGTTCTGGGTTCAGCAGGCGCAGGATCAGCAGTAGCCCGTTGCGGTAACGGAGAAAGTCATGGGGCATGCGGGTGCTGGGCAGGTGAATGAAGATGCCCGCCGCCGCGTGACCCACGAACAGCCCTTCATGCCAGCCCTTGATCTTCAGGGTAAAGGCTTCCCCGGGCGGGCCCACCTGCAGGTCAAAGTGCTCCAGCGCACTGTAAGGCGGCTCATCGTGCCTAAAGTCCAGCAGGTCGTCTGGGTGAGACACGTCACCCATCAGCCGCACCGGGATCTGATGAGCCCGCAACCCGTCCAGTAGCTGCGTCACTTTGAGGTGAAGGGCCTCTGGCGCAACAAGACAGCACAGCACGTTGGAGTGGCCCATCACCCCACAGTAAAGGTGGCGCGCGGCGTAGGCAGGCGCTCGGCGTGTCTTCTGCGCCCTGTTACCCTTGGCCCATGACTGTGGCCGGAGAAACCGAGATTCGCCTCATGGGCGTGCAGGCCCGGGTGGCGGCCCGGGTGCTGCGTTCGCTGCCCACCGCGCGCAAGGTGGCGGCCCTGGCGGCCATCGCCGCTGGGCTGCGGGTCCAGGCCGGGGTGATCCTGGCTGCCAATACCCAGGATGTCGAGGCCGCTGTGGCGGCTGGGCTGCCCGAGCCGATGGTGGCCCGCCTGCGCCTGAGCCTTGCTGCCCTGGAAGGCATTGCGGCCGATGTCGAGGCGGTGTCGCGCGTGCCAGACCCGGTGGGGGAGACGGGCCCGGTGCAGGCCCAGCCCAGCGGTATCCGGGTCAGCACGCGGCGGGTGCCGCTGGGCGTGCTGGGTGTGATTTACGAGAGCCGCCCCAACGTCACGGTGGACGTGGCCGCCCTGGCCCTGATGAGCGGCAACGCCGTGATTCTGCGTGGTGGCAAGGAAACGGTGCGCAGCAACGCCGCGCTGGAAGAGGTGATTCACGCGGCCCTGCGCGCCCAGGACCTGCCCGCAGCGGCCGTGCAGGTGATCCGCGACCCCGCCCGCGAGCGCATGCTGGAGCTGCTGAAACTGGATGATCTGGTGGACGCGATCATCCCCCGGGGCGGCGCCGGGCTGCACCGCTTCTGCGTGGACAATGCCACGGTGCCGGTGATCGTGGGGGGCATTGGCGTGGTGCACCTGTACCTGGACGCCTCGTTCACCCGCACGCCGGAAGACCGCGCCGCCGCCGCCGCCATCCTGCACAACGCCAAGGTGCAAAAACCCAGCGCCTGCAACGCCCTGGACACCCTGCTGCTGGACCGCGCCGCGCTGGCCGCGCTGCCTGACCTCCTGCGCCCGCTGGTGGCCGAGGCCGTGGCCCTGCGCGCCGACCCGGAGGCCCTGGCGGCCCTGCAGGCGGCTGGCCTGCCCGCCCAGGCCGCCACCAAGGCCGATTACGGCACCGAGTTCCTGGGCCTGACCCTCAGCATCAAGACCGTGGCCGGGCTGGACGAGGCCCTGGACTTTATCGCCGCGCACGGCAACCACACCGACGTGATCCTGACCCGTGACCCCGCGCAGGCAGCGCGCTTCGTGCAGGACGTGGACAGCGCCGCCGTCATGGTGAACGCCAGCCCCCGCTTCAACGACGGCGGTCAGCTGGGCCTGGGCGCCGAGGTGGCGATCAGCACCCAGAAACTTCACGCCCGGGGCCCCATGGGCCTGCGGGAACTGACGACGACCAAGTGGGTGGTGGAAGGCGAGGGTGCGATAAGGCGTTGATGGTGAAAGGGTGATGGTTGATGGAAAAGTGCGGCTCTTCCATCAACCATCACCTATCAACCCTCTACACCCCTATCGGAACGTCCACCCCCAGCTCGGCCAGCACGGTGCGGATCGCCGGGGCGTCAATGCCGGCGCGGGCGTGCACGCTGTCCACGGTGGCGTGTTCCTGGAACTCGTCGGGGATGCCCAGCACGCGCACGGGCGTATGCAGGCCCTCGGCGTTCAGGAATTCCAGCACTGCGCTGCCGAAGCCGCCCACCACCGTGTTGTCTTCCACCGTGACCAGCGCGCGGGCGGTGCGGGCCAGCTCGCGCAGCATGGCCTCGTCCAGCGGTTTGACAAAGCGGGCGTTGACCACCCCCACGCCCGAGAGGCCGGCCGCCGCCTTGGTCGCGTATTCCAGCGCCTTGCCGCCGGCCAGCACCACCACCTCCTGCCCCGGCTGCACGACCTCCCAGGTGCCCCATTCCAGATCCGGCCAGGTGCCTTCGGGCACCGGGGTGGTGTTGCCACGCGGGTAGCGGATGGCAAAGGGGCCGGGTGCGTTCTGGGCGTACTTCAGCATGCCGCGCAGTTCGGCGGCGTCCCTGGGCAGGCCAATGCGAACGCCGGGAATAGAGCGCAGGTAACTCAGGTCAAAGACGCCGTTGTGGGTGGCGCCGTCGGCCCCCACGATGCCGGCGCGGTCAATGGCAAAGGTCACGTTCAGGTGCTCAATGGCCACGTCGTGCAGTACCTGATCGTAGGCGCGCTGCAGGAAGGTGGAATAGATCGCCACGACCGGCTTCAGGCCCTGTAGCGCCATGCCGGCCGCCGCCGTCACCGCCACTTCCTCGGCAATGCCCACGTCCAGGTAGCGGTTGGGGTGCGCCTTGCTGTACGCCACTAGCCCGCTGCCTTCACGCATGGCGGGGGTAATGACAAAGGTGCAGGGGTCCAGCCGCGCCAGTTCGGTCACGGCGTCGCCAAACGCGTTGCTCCAGGAATAGGCCTTGCTGGCGCTGAATTCGCCGGTGGCCGGGTCAAACTTGCCGGGGCCGTGCCAGTAGATGGGATCGGCCTCGGCGTAACTCAGGCCCTTGCCCTTTTTCGTCACCACATGCAGGATCGTGGGCCCGTCCAGGTCCACGAGGCGCTCCAGGAGCCACACCAGTTCTTCGACGTTGTGGCCGTCCACCGGGCCCACGTAGCGCACGCCCATCGCCGCAAAGGGGTTCACGCTGGCCGGGTCGAAGAAGTGCCGGGTGCTGCTCTTGGCGCGGCTCATCAGGTCGGCCAGGGGCTTGCTGACGGCCTGCACCGCCTTTTTGCCGGCGCCCTCACCTTCCTGGAACCACTTCTGCACCTGTAGCCCGCGCATGAACTTGTTCAGCGCCCCCACGTTCTCCGAGATGCTCATCTCGTTGTCGTTCAGCACGATCAGCATCTTGCGCCCGGTGTCGCCAATGGTGTTCAGCGCCGCCAGCGCCATGCCGCCGGTCAGGGCGCCGTCGCCAATCACGGCGGCCACGCGGTAGTCCTGGCCCAGGGCGTCGCGCGCCACGGCCATGCCCAGCGCGTTGGCGAGGCTGGTGCTGGCGTGGCCCACGGTGATCGCGTCGTGCTCGGATTCGCTGACCTTGGTAAAGCCGCTCAGGCCCCCTTCTTTTTTGAGGCTGGGCATCTGGGCGCGGCGCCCGGTGAGCATCTTGTGGGCGTAGGCCTGGTGGCCCACGTCAAACAGCAGGCGGTCACGCGGCGAATTCAGCACGTAGTGCAGCGCCACGATCAGGTCCGTGGCCCCCAGCGAGGACGCCAGATGCAGCCCCCCCACCGAGCACACGCGCACGATCTCCTCGCGCAGTTCCTGGGCCAGGTGCGGCAACTGCTCGCGGCTCAGGGCCTTGAGGTCGCTGGGGGTGGCAATCCGGTCCAGCAGCGGGGTCAGGCTTGCGGGGCTGTCCATTTAGCGGCCTCCTGTGCGCGCCGTGAAGTTACGCCCCGTCAGCAGCAGGCCTTCGGGCGTGCGCACGTCGCCCACGAACGGGGTAAACCACAGCTGCTGGGTGGCCGGAAACAGGCCGCCCAGCGTGTCGGTGAGCTGCCGGGTAACCACCCAGACCTCGAATTTGCCGCCCGGGGTCTGCACCATGCGGCGGTCCTGCACCACGTAGGTGTAGGTCAGGGTGCCGCGCGCCTGCTCCTTGCCGTCGTCGGCGCTCACGGTCACCTGCGACTGGCCCTGCCAGCTCAGGCCCACGCGCCACTCGGCTTCGGCCGGGGCCTCGCGCCACGGGGGCTGCAGGCGAATGGTCACGCCGGGCTTGCGCAGGCCGTGCAGCAGGACGCCGCTGCTGCTCACCGTGCGGTACCACGTCTGGTCGGCGCCGCGCCCGGTCATCTGGAAGGCCAGGGTGGGCTGGTCGAAAAACACGGTCGGCCCCAGCGCGCGCAGCAGGTAGGCCGGCTGATCGGCTGCCTCGCCCTCCAGCAGGTAGGTCCAGGCCAGGCCCGGTTCATGGGGATAGAACGACACCGCCGAGACCGGGGTGTTCGCCTGCACCGTGGTTGTGGTCTGCGGCGCGCACGCCGACAGACCCAGGGCCAGGGTGCCCAGCAGCGTGCGCAGGGGGGCAGCCATGCTGCCTAGGGTAGAACGCCTCATCGCCCTCATTCTGTCAGCAAACATGAACTTTGGCTGACAGGCGTCCCCCAGAAGGCGCAGGGGGCACTGGGGGGAGGAGCCCCCCGCGCAGGAAGCGGCGCCAGACCTCCAAAAAGGGACGTGGAGGGCCGCAGCTCCTCCACGTCCCGCTGGTCGCCGGTGCTCAGCCGCCGGTCTGACCGCCGCTGTTGGGACCGCCACTGTTCTGGCCGCCCTCACCCTGCACCTTGGCCTTCAGGGCGGCAAAGGCGTCGTCGAGTTCGCGGTTGCGGCCCAGGTCCTTGAGCTGGGCGTCGAAGTCGCCCTCCTGGCGCAGCTGGGTCACGGCGCGGTTGCGGTCTTCCATGCCCGCCACCTTGGCCTCCATTTCCTCGAAGGCGTCCATGGCCCCGCCCGCCTTGTCGAAGCCAGAAACGCGGTCCAGGGTGGCCCCGGCCTGCGCGGTCTTCTGCCGGGCGGCCAGCAGGGTCTTCTTGCCTTCCATCTCGTCAATCTTGGCTTCCAGGGCGCGCAACTGGGTCTTAAGCTGCTCAACGGTCTGGCTCTGGGTGCTCAGCTGCTCTTCGAAGCCGGCCGCCAGATCCTTGGCGTTCTGGGCGCGGCGCAGGGCCTCGCGGGCCAGGTCCTCGCTGCCGCCGCGCAAGGCTTCTTCGGCCTTTTTCTCGTACTCGCTGCTCAGGCGCCGGTTGGTGCTGGCTTCGCGCTCCAGCTTGGCGTTCTGGCTCATGGCCTCGGCCACCTCGCTGCGGGCGTCGGCGTAGGCGGCGCGCATGTCGCGCAGGGCCTGATCAATGATCTTGCCGGGGTCTTCGGCGCGGCTGATCAGGTCGTTGACGTTGGCGCGCAGCAGTCGGGACAGACGGTCAAGGATGCTCATGGGGTTTCCTCCTGTGAAAAGAGCGGGAGTGCAGTCGTGCTGTTCATCATGCCGCGTAGGGCCAGGGCCACGCGCCGCACCGCCAGGAATTGACCAAGACACGCTAAAGCCTGCATGAAGTCCGCGTGCCGCCTGGCCCCAATGGCAGCCACCCTGCCCGGGGGTGGGCAGGGTGGGCGCAGGGCACAGGGACCGCTCTAGAACACGATGGGTTTCAGGCCCACGCTGTCACTGCCGCAGGCCACGGTCAGGCTGCCGCCCGCTGGGGTCACGGTGCAGCCCAGCGCGCGCAGGGCCGAGACCGGGAAAATCAGGTTCTTGCCGTCGCTGGCCGGGGCCAGGGGCAGTTCCACGGCGCCGCCCGAGGTCTGGGCGCTGCGCTGGCCCACCGTCACGGTCAGGGTGTTGTCGTCGGCGCTGAGGCGGTACTTGCCGCCTCCCAGGGCCGCCACATTGACCACCCCGGCCAGATCGCTGCCCAGCACGTAGGGCTGCCCCCTGGTGACCCCGGCAGGCACGCTGGCTTTGGCGGCCGGAGCGGCGCTGGCCTGAGTGGCGTCCACCACCACCAGCGTTTCCTTGTCGCTGATCGGGCTGAGCATCACGAACGCGGCCACGGGCCCGCCCGCCGTTTCGCTCACCAGCAGCACGTTGGTCTTGCCGGTGGTTCTCCAGTCGCCCTGGGCGCGGGCGGCCAGCTTGCCGCGCACCAGCGGGCGCAGCGAGGCCTGGGCCTGGGTGGCGTACAGGCACACGGCGCGCGGGCTGAGCTTCAGGGCCTCGGGGCAGGCCAGAATCCGGCCGCCCACTGCCCGGCTCACCTCAATGGACAGGGCGCTGACCGCCCGCGTGGTGGCCGCCGAGCTGACCCCCTTGGCCGGCGCGGCCGGGGTCGCCGGTTTGGCCGGGGCCGCCGTCTGGGCGGTGGCAGAAGTAAGCAGCAAGGCGGTCCCCAGGGTCAGGGCCGCAGAAAGCACGTTAGGGCGCATACCCGGCCATGCTAGGGCCGGCGCATGAGCGTGAACTTTGAAGGGGCCACCGGGGCCCGGCCCCAAACGGGCCCCACACGCCCTTTCCTGCACCCCCATTTCCCGTTGGCCCAGGTGCTAGCCTGCCGGGCGTGAGTTCGCGCACCGGCCTGTCCGACACCATTGCCGCCATTGCCACCGCGCCGGGCAGCGCCGGGGTGGGGATTGTGCGCGTCAGTGGCCCGCAGGCCCTGGCGGTGGCCGACGGGCTGTTCCGGGGGCGGCGCGTGCCCTCGCGTACACCCGGGGGCCGCTTTGTGTTCGGGCATTTTGTGGACCACGCGGGCGAAGTGCTGGACGAAGGGCTGTGTCTGGTCTTCCGGGGGCCGCGCTCCTTTACGGGCGAGGACGTGGCCGAATTCCAGACCCACGGCAGCCCCGCCGTGCTGGCCGGGGTGCTGTCCCGCGCACTGGCGCTGGGCGCCCGCCCGGCGCGCCCCGGCGAGTTTACCCTGCGCGCCTACCTGCACGGCCGCCTGGACCTCACCCAGGCCGAAGCGGTGCTGAATCTGGTGGAAGCCCAGACCGACGCCGCCCGGCGGCAGGCCAGCCTGGGCCTCAGCGGCGCCTTGCGGGAGCGCGTGGGTGGGGTGGCCCGGCGGGTCACCCGCACCCTGGCCGCGCTGCAGGCCCTGCTGGACTACCCCGAAGAAGGCGTGCCCGAAGAAGACCGCGCCCAGCCGCTGGCCCAGGCCGAACGCGAGTTGCAGGACCTGGTGCTCACCGCCCACGCCGGACAGGTGGCCACGCGCGGCGCCCGGCTGGCCCTGATTGGCCGCCCGAACGCGGGCAAAAGCAGCCTGCTCAACGCCTTGGTGGGTTACGAACGCTCCATTGTGACGCCGCTGCCCGGCACCACCCGCGATTACCTGGAAGCCGGGCTGGAACTGGCCGGGGTGCCCGTGACCCTGGTAGACACGGCCGGCATCCGCGAAACCGGGGACCAGATCGAGGCGGCCGGGGTGCAGCAGGCCCTGACCCTGGCGGGGGCCGCCGATCTGGTGCTGGCCCTGGAAGACGGCTCGGCCCCCCGCGAGGCCCTGGGCGCCGACCTCGCGGGGGCGGGCCGCGTGCTGCGCGTGCGCACCAAGGCCGACCTGCCCCCCGCCTGGACTGACCCCGGGGCCCTGGACGTCAGTACCGTGACCGGCCAGGGCCTGCCGGAACTGCGCGAGGCCGTGCGCGCGGCCCTGCTGGGCGACGCCGCCCGGGGCGAAGCGTGGCTGACCACCGAGCGGCAGGCCGACGCCGCCCGCCGCGCCCTGGCCCACATTCAGGCCGCCCAGACCCTCCCTGACGATCTGGCCGGCTACGAACTGGAAGAAGCCCTGCGCGCCCTCGCCGAGCTGACCGGCCAGGACGTGCAGGAGGACGTGGTGGACGCGGTGTTCCGGAATTTCTGTGTGGGAAAATGAGGGGTTGTGGGACGTAGGGTGTGGGTTGTGGGAAAAGATGAGGAGCAGGCTCAGCAATGCGGCCTGCCCCTCTTTTCCTACCTCCTACAACCCACAGCCCACAACCCCTACATGTTGTGCAGCACGTTCATGATGTCGCCGTCTTTCATCACGTAGTCCTTGCCTTCGGTGCGCACCCAGCCCTTGGCCTTGGCGGGGGCCCAGCCGCCCGCCTCCACCATCTTGTCCCACTCGATCACCTCGGCGCGGATAAAGCCGCGCTCCAGGTCGCTGTGAATCTCGCCGGCGGCTTCGGGGGCCTTCTCGCCCTTGCGGATGGTCCAGGCGCGGACCTCTTTTTCGCCGCTGGTGATAAAGGTGATCAGGCCCAGCGTCTCGTAGCCCACCTTCACCAGCTGGTCCAGGCCGCTTTCCTGCACGCCCAGTTCTTCCAGAAAGGCGCGGGCCTCGTCTTCGGGCATCTCGGCCAGTTCGCCTTCAATCTGGGCGCTGATCTTGACCACCTGCGCGCCCTCGGCGGCGGCGTAGTCGCGCACCTTCTGCACATGCTCGTTGTCTTCAGTAAGGTTGTCCTCGCCCACGTTGGCCACGTAGATCACGGGCTTGGTGGTGATCAGGCCAAACTCCTTGGGAATGGGCGCGTCGTACTGGGCGGCGCGGGCGGGCTTGCCCTCCGAGAGCACGGCGATGATCTGCTCGGCCAGGGCCGCCTGTTCCCTGGCTTCCTTGTCGTTGCTCTTGGCTTTCTTCTGCAGGTTCTGCAGGCGCTTTTCCAGGCCCGAAAGGTCCGCCAGAATCAGCTCGGTGTTGATCGTCTCGATGTCGTCGATGGGGTCCACGCGCCCGGCCACATGTACCACGTTGCCGTCTTCAAAGCAGCGCACCACGTGGGCAATGGCGTCGGCTTCGCGGATGTTGGCCAGGAACTGGTTGCCCAGACCTTCACCCTTGCTGGCACCCTTCACCAGCCCGGCAATATCCACGAATTCCACGAAGGTGGGAATAATGGGCGGCACGCGCTCGCCCTTGGTGAACACCTTGGACAGGGCGCTCAGGCGCTCGTCCGGCACGGTGACGCGGCCCACGTTGGGCTCAATGGTGGCAAAGGGGTAATTTGCCGCCAGCGCCCCGGCGCGGGTGATGGCGTTAAACAGCGTGCTTTTTCCGACGTTGGGGAGACCGACAATTCCGATGGCAAGGCCCATAATGACTCCTTCTTCGCCTGCCTGCGGCAGGGCAACCCTGTCAGTGTAAAGGATGGGGGGCCGCCGCCTGCAGCGCCCCGCCCGGACCCGCGCGGCCGGGACGGCCGCCCAGCAGCCCGGCCACCTGCTCGGCGGGCATGGGGCGGCCCAGATGGTAACCCTGGGCCGCTGGACAGCCCAGGCCCGCCAGCAACGCCCGCTGCTCGCTGGTTTCGACCCCCTCGCCCACCACATGCAGCTGCAGCGCCTGCCCCAGCGTGATCAGGGTGGCAATCAGCGCGCTGGCCTTGCGCCGCGCCGCGGCCGTGTCGCTGGGCTGCGGCAGGAAGGAGCGGTCAATTTTCAGGTGGTCAATGGGAATGTGGCGCAGCAGGCCCAGGCTGCTTTGCCCGGTGCCAAAGTCGTCCAGCGAAATGCGCACGCCCAGGGCGCGCAGGCGGCCAAGCTGCCGGGTGGCGGCCACCACGTCCTGCAGCACGGTGCGCTCCGTCAGTTCCAGCACCAGGCAGCGCGCCGGGAGCCCGGTGGCCTCCAGGGCCTCACGCACGGTCGAGGTGAAATGCTGCTTGTTAAACTGCACCGCGCTGACATTCACGCTGACCGTGACCCCCGGCTGCAGGCGCTGCCACGCGGCCACCTGGCGGCAGGCCTCGCGCAGGGCCCAGGCGCCCAGCGGCACAATCAGCCCGCTTTCCTCGGCCACCGGAATGAACTTGGCGGGCGACACCGGGCCGTGCGCCGGGTGGTGCCAGCGCAGCAGCGCCTCAAAGCCGCACAGCTGGCCGCTGTCCAGATCCACCTGCGGCTGGTAGTGCAGCGTCAGGTCCGGGCCCCCCAGCGCCTCGCGCAGGTCGCGCTCCAGCAGGGCGCGCTCACTGGCTTCCTCGGCCATGGGAGCGGAGAAGGTGCGCACCTCATTTTTGCCGTCCTGCTTGGCGCGGTACATCGCCACGTCGGCATGTTTTTGCAGCGTGGTCACGTCGCGGCCGTCCTGCGGCGAGACGGCCGCGCCAATCGAGGCCGTGACATGCAGTTCGTGGCCCTTGACCACGAAGGGGGCCGCCAGCGCCCGCAGAATCTTGCGTGCCAGGCGCTCGGCGTCGGCGCTGTGGCCCAGGCCCGGCAGCAGCAGCGTGAATTCGTCGCCCCCCATGCGCGCCACCAGATCGCCGCGGCGCACCAGCCGGGTCAGGCGCTGCCCCACCTGCTGTAGCAGTTCGTCGCCCACATCATGGCCCAGCGTGTCGTTGATCTGCTTGAAGCGGTCCAGGTCTAAAAACAGCACGGCCAGGGGCTGGGCGCCGCCCTGCAGCAGCCGCTCGGTTTCGGCCTGAAAATGGGCGCGGTTGGCCAGCCCGGTCAGCGGGTCGTGGGTGGCCCGGTAGGCCAGGTGGTTCTGTGCCTGCTGCAGGGCCGCATTGACTTCCGAGAGTTCCAGGTTGCGGCGCCGCTCGGCCTCGGCGTCGCGCTTGTGCAGTTCCAGCTGCATCTGGGCGCCCAGCACCTTGGCCCGGCGCGCGTTGTCCTGCTGGTGCAGTTCGTGGTTCAGGGCCTGGTAGGCCCGGCTGTGGGCATACGCCGCCTGCCAGTCGCCCTGCGCGGCGCACACCTCGCCCAGGTATTCCAGCAGGTTGCGCTCCAGCACCTTCAGTTCGTAGGCCTGCGCCGTGGCCAGCGCGGCGCCCAGCTGCGCCTGGGCCTCTTCCAGGTCCCCCAGCTGGTGCAGTGCCCGCCCGTAGCCCGACTGCAGGTTCACGAGGTGTTCCTGATTGCCCAGCGCGCGGGCCATGGGCAGCGTCTGGGCCCCCAGTTCGGCGGCCCGCGCCGCTTGGCCGCTGTCCACCAGCGCGTGGGTGACGTAGGCCTGCATCACCGCCTCGTTCTGGCGCAGCTTCAGTTCGTGCAGCACGGGCAGGTGTTCGGCGGCCAGCGTCACCGCCTCGTCGTGGCGGCCCAGGTGGTAAAAGCTGACCACCGTGTTCACGGTGGCAATGGAATGGCCCACCCGGTGCCCCAGCCCCGCCGCCAGTTCGCGGGCCCGCTCCTGGGCTTCCAGCGCAAGGTCATACTCGCCGATGTTCATGCGCAGCACCCCAATATTGATCAGGATGCGCATCTGGTTTTCCTGGTCGCCGCCCAACTGGGCCAGCCGCAGGGCTTCTTGGTAGTGCTCCATGGCCTGCCCAAATTCACCCATCACCCGGGCGTTGATGCCCAGGCCGCTCAGGGCGCGGGTTTCAATCAGGGGCAGCTGGTGGGTGCGGGCCAGGGCGCGGGCTTGCTCGTTGGCGGCGATGGCCTCTGGGTAGCGGGAATTGTAGAAATACACGCTGCTGAGAATCACCAGCGCCAGCCCTTCGCCGTGCGGGTCGCCCTGGGCCCGGGCCAGTTCCAGCGCGCGGCCCAGCAGCGCCTCGGCCTGGGCGGTGTCGGAAAAGCTCAGGGCCTCGGCCCGCTGCAGCAGGGTGTGCAGGGGGCCCGGCGCTGGGGTCACGGCCGGGGTGCTGGGCGCCCGGGCCCGGGAGCGGGGTGGCATGGGCCCACGCTAGCGGGGCAAGCCTCACAGGCCCCTGACCTGCCGCCGCCCGCCCGCAACCTTCATGAGGGCTGCCCGCAGGCCAGAGGGCCGCGCGGGCGGGGGGCACGTTTAGCGGCCTGTTATCTGCAAGAAATCGCGCTGGTCGCAGGCGCGGCCGTTGCCATCCGGGTCGCGCTGGGCGCTGTAGGCGGCCTCGTGGCGGCGCAGGTCCTTGAGGCCCACCGGCACCAGCGCCTCGCAGCCGCCGGCCATGTTCACGGCGGCGCGCAGCACCCAGCCGTCCTGCTCGCCCACCCGCACGAAACACCACAGCGCCGAGCAGCGCCGCAGGTCCAGCCGCTCGCCCGCGCCCACCACCCGCAGGGCCCCGGCACGTGTGCTGGGCTGTGCAAACAGCGCGGCGCCCTGGGCCGCCCACCCAGGCGCCGCCCAGGCCCCGGCGCCCAGCCACAGGGCCCCGCCCAAGGCCGCCCAGGTCAGCCAGATGCGCACCGGGTCAGTGTACCGGGCGGGCCGGGCCCCGTTCATGAAGGGCGGTGGCGCGGCCGGCGGCCCTCAGCTGGGGGGCAGGGGGTCGGCCGGCCCCGGCGGGGCGCCCAAAGCGGCGTCCTGCTCCAGCAGGGCCAGGAAGGTGGTCACCACCTGCGGATCAAACTGGGTGCCCATGGCTCCGCGTAGCCACTCGCGCGCGGCCTGCGGGGTCCAGGCCGACTTGTAGGGCCGCTCACTGATCAGGGCGTCGTAGACATCCACCACGCTGAAAATGCGCGCCAGCAGCGGAATCGCTTCGCCAGCCAGGCCGTCGGGGTAGCCGGCGCCGTCCCAGCGTTCATGGTGGGAGCGCACGACCTCGCGCACCTCACGCGGCACAAAGGCCTCGTCGCGCAGCATCTGGTCGCCCAGCACCACATGGCGCTCAATGGCCCGGCGCTCCTCGGGGGTCAGGGGCCCGGGCTTGCGCAGCAGGTGGTCGTGCACCCCCACCTTGCCCAGATCGTGCAGGTAGGCCCCCCAGCGCAGGTGCTGCAGCTGCGTGCGGTCCAGGTGCAGGGCGCGCCCCAGGCGCAGCGCCAGGGTGGTCACGCGGTCGGTGTGCCCAAAGGTTTCGCCGTCGCGGCTTTCCAGCACCCGGCCCAGCGCCCGCAGCGCCGCCTCACGCGTCTGTTCCAGGTGCTGCAGGGACGCGCTGCGGTCCAGCGCCTGCTCAATGCGCGCCGAGACGGTTTCCAGCAGCGCCTGCAGGTCACGCGGAATCTCGACCGGCTGGTGCATGTTCAGCAGGAACACCACCCCGGCGGTGCGCCGGCCGCGCCGCAGCGGCACGCCCACGGCGCTGCGCACATGCAGCACGTCGGGGCGCCGCCCGGGCCAGCGCTGGTAGTCGGCGATCACCTGCGGCTGGCCGCTGCGCAGCACCAGCTCGATCATGCCGCTGGGCACGTGCGGCGCGCTCAGGGCGCGGGCCACCAGCGCCTGGGCGTCGGCTTCGCCCTCCAGCACGGTCAGCTGGGCCAGCCCGCGCTCATCGGCCGTCACCACGCCCGCCGTGGTAAAGCCGCTGAGTTCCAGCAGCGCCCGCAGCGCGCAGCGCACGATGGCTTCCGGCTGGGTCTGGCCGGCCAGCTCGGCCGACAGCTGCGCCAGGCGTTCAAATTGCCGGGCGCTGCGCTGGGCGTGCTCCAGGGCGCGCCAGCGCGTGTAGGCCACCCCCGCCGCCTGCCCCAGCAGCAGCATGGCCTGGGCGTCGTCCGGCCCCAGGCGCTCGGGACTGTCGGTGGTGTCGGCCGACAGCACCCCCAGCACCTGCCCGTCCGGGTCCAGCAGCGGCACGCCCAGGTACATTGCGGCGTGGCGCTGCCCCGAGACATACACCGCGTCTGGGTACTGGTCGGCGCGTTCCAGCAGCAGCACCTCGCCGGAATCCACCACCCGCCACGCCAGCCCCTGGCCCCGGGGCAGGCGCCGGCCAATGGCCTGCTCTCGGTGCCGCCCGGCGGCGGCCACCAGTTCCAGCAGGTCTTCTTCGGGGCGGTAGAGCGTGATCAGGGCCGACGACGCCCGCGTGATGCTCAGGGCCAGGTCCACGCAGCGCTGAAACACGTCCTGCGCCGACTGCGCCAGCAGCACCACCGCCTGCGCCTGCAGGGCGGGTTTGGGCAGCACCTCCAGACGTGCCAGCGCCCGGCGCGCCTCGCCGCCGCTCATGTTCGGCCCTCCGCCGCAGCCGGCCGGCGCGGGGGGGGTCCCCTGTGGGTGCGGCCCATGCCCCCCAGCTTACCGCGCGGTCTGGGGCGGCGCGCTCACCCGGTGGGTGGGGCCGTGGGCCAGGAGAGGGGGCGGGGGGGGGCGCCATGCCCCGGCCCACGCCCCCCTGCCGCGGCAGTCATACGGACTGCCGTCCATTTCCGGAACATCCAGTTCTTTCCTGGATGTTCCCCGCCTTCGGCGCTGTGCCAGTCCAATTCCCGGAAATCCGTCTTTTTCTTTCTCCCTCTGCTGCGCAGCTGGGCCAGTCCGGTCGAAAAAATTTCGTCAGGTATGACGGAATTAATCGGAATCCGTATCAGCAATGGTGCGGACACTTTTCAAGCGTTGCGAGTGGCCCATGGAAGAAAGGTCGTCTGGCACGCCCAACTCGCTTCCCCCCCTCCCGACCTCCCCCACGAGGGGGGAGGGGAGAAACACCGTGTTTGTCAGGCCGTCCTCTGTGAAACGCTGAAACTGTCCGCACCATTGATCAGGTCATTCCCACTCGATGGTGGCGGGCGGCTTGCCCGTGATGTCGTAGACCACCCGGTTGATCTCGTGCACCTGGTTCACGATGCGGTTACTCATGGTGGCCAGGAACTCGTAGGGCAGGCGGGCCCACTCGGCGGTCATGAAGTCGTCGGTGGTCACGGCGCGCAGGGCCGCCGTGTACGAATAGGTGCGCTCGTCGCCCATCACGCCCACCGACTGAATGGGCGTGAGGATCGCCAGCGCCTGCGAGCAGCCGTCGTACAGGCCAAATTCACGCAGCCCGGAAATAAAGATGTCGTCCACCCGGCGCAGGATGTCCAGCTTCTCCTCGCTGATGGCGCCCAGGCAGCGAATGGCCAGCCCGGGGCCGGGGAAGGGGTGACGCATGCGGATGTGCTCGGGCAGGCCCAGCAGCGCGGCCAGGGCGCGCACCTCGTCTTTGAACAGGGTGCGGAAAGGCTCCACCAGCTTGAACTGCAGGTCGTCTGGCAGGCCGCCCACATTGTGGTGGCTCTTGATGTTCGCCGCGCCCTCGCCGCCCGCCGATTCGATCACGTCCGGATACAGGGTGCCCTGCGCCAGGAAATCAAAGGGGCCGTGGGTGCGGGCCTCGCGCTCAAAAGCCCGGATAAATTCGCGGCCAATGATCTTGCGCTTCTGCTCGGGGTCCGACACGCCGTCCAGCGCCGCCATGAACTCGGCGCGGGCGTCCACGGTGATCAGGTTCACGCCCAGGGGCCGCAGCGCCGCTTCCACCTGTTCGCGCTCGCCCAGGCGCAGCAGGCCGTGGTCAATAAAGACCGCCGTGAGCTTCTCGCCAATGGCTTTGGCCAGCAGCAGGCCCAGCGTGCTGGAATCCACGCCCCCGGAAATCGCCAGCAGCACGCGGCCGTCGCCCACCTGCGCGCGCACACCGTCCACCAGCTCTTCAATGATGTGCTCGGCGTTCCAGTCGCGCGCTGCGCCGCAGATGTCCAGGAAGTTCGCCAGCAGTTGCCCGCCCTTGGGGGTGTGCACCACCTCGGGGTGAAACTGCACGCCGTAGCGGCGGGTGGTGCGGTTTTCAATGGCGGTCACGGGGGTGTCTTCGGTTTCGGCCACCACCTCGTAGCCCTGGGGCAGCGCGGTCACCGAGTCGCTGTGGCTCATCCAGGCCACGAATTCGCCCTGAATGCCTGCAAACAGCTGCCCGCCGTAGCGCGTCAGGTCGGCCTTGCCGTACTCGCGTTTGCCCGCGCGCTTCACGTCGCCGCCGGCCTCGTGGGCCAGGAACTGCATGCCGTAGCACACGCCCAGCACCGGCACGTCCAGGTCCAGCACGCCGGGGGCGGGCCTCGGGGCGCCCGCGTCGTACACGCTGCTGGGCCCGCCCGAGAGCACCAGCCCCTTGGGGTTTTCCTGCAGGATGCGCTCCAGGGGCGCGCTGCCGGGCAGAATCACGCTGAAGGCCCCCAGCTCGCGGAAACGCCGGGCGATCAGGCGCGTGAATTGACTGCCGAAATCCAGAATGACGACGCTCATCGGCCCTGATTGTGTCATGCGCGGTTCTGTGGCGCGTCCGGGCGGGGCAGACGGGGGGAGGGGGAGAGGCCATGGGCTATGGGCCATGGGGGTGGAGGGAGAAGCGGCGCGGGTAGGCACCCACTCATGCGGCCTGCTGGGCATGTCCAAGCCCTGCGTGCCAGAACTGGATGGTCTCCGCCTGCCAAGCCGCATACCCAGAACTCATAAGGATGCCGGTTCATCAGTTGTAGAACAACGGGTTTACCCGACCGAAGGGACGCGCCGAGCGGCGCAGCAGAGAGGGAAAATTCCGGGCATTGGACCTGGAAGGTCCCGCGGCACAGGCACAGCCAACTCTTTTCCTGGCTGTTTTAGAAATGGACGGCAGTCCGGATCAGCTGCTGTTCCTGCTCGACTCCGCCGCCCGGCGAGGCCCTCTGATCCAGAACATGCATTCACGCATGAAGGCTGATTCTGGCCGTCGCACCAACGGCCCTCCCCATCTTTCCCTCATGGCCCATGGCCCAAAGCTCATGGCCCAAAGCCCATGACCCCTAATCGCTCAGGTCAATCGTGACGGGCTGCGTGCGCGGCACCGTTACCGTCAGGGTGGCGGGGCTCCAGCCGTCGGCCGCCACCCGCAGGCGGTAGGTGCCCGGCACCGGCAGCCGCAGCACGCCTGGCGCGCGCCCAAGGTCCTGGCCCCGGGTCAGGCCGGCGCTGCTGGGGGCCTCAATCACGCTCAGGCGGGCGTCCACCCCCGCTGCGCCCCGCACAGTCACGCGCACCTCGCAGCAGGGCGCCGTGACCGCCGGGGTGGGCGTTGAGGTGGGGGCTGTGGCCTGCGGCTGGCGGTGCGACAGCACCCACCAGCCGCCCCACAGGGCCAGCAGCGCGGCGAGGACCGCAACCGCCCGCCGAGGGCCGAACCATTCGGGCTTGGCCCACTCCGGCAGGGTGGGCCGGGGCGCGGGGGCCGGGGCCTCGCGCACCACACGCCAGGAATCGTCCTCGTCCCAGCCAATGCGAATGGGCTCGGCCGCCGTGCGCCGGGGCAGGCGGCTGGGGGCCGGTTCAGGTGGCGCCGGGGCCGGGGCCTGGGGCCGGCGCAGCGAGGCCGGCAGGCGCTCCACGTCCCGCACCGTGACCCGGGCCGCGCCCGGCGCCTCTGCTGGGGCCTCGCCGGGGGCCCAGGTGGGCAGGTCGTCCTCAAAGCCGATCTGCACTGGGGCCGGGACCGTGGCCCCCGGCGCGCGGGCGGCCTCGGCGCGGCGGGCCTCGGCCTTGCGGGCGGCGGCTGCCTGGGCATCCAGCGCCGCCTGCGCACGCCGGGCGTCGTTCTCGCGGCGGCGCCGCTCCTGGGGCGTTTCGGGGCCGCTGGGCGCCGCAGGCGGGGGCGCGGCCGAGGCTGGTCCCAGCACAATGCGCGTGCCGTCATGGACGACTGGAACGGGGTCGGGTGTCAGCGGCTGCGGGGCAGGGGGCTGAGCGGCGGCTGGTGCGGGTGCACCGGGCTCCGGCGCGCTGGGGGCCGGGACAGGCGCGGCCGGGGCTGCCGGCACTGGGGTCACCGGGATTGGGGTCACCTGAACTGGGGCCGCTGGGACGGGGGTGGGCGGCTCGGCGTCCCGGTTCAGCAGGGCCAGGGCCTGGGCCGCGCTCAGCGTGCCCGGGTGCGTGACCAGCGGCGACAGCGCGCGCGGCAGGCCGCCCAGCTCATTCAGGATCACGGCCAGCGCGTATAGATCGTCCTCGGGGCGGGCCTGGCCCCCCCACGGCAGCCCGGCCCCGGCCAGCAGCACCTGACCGTCTACGCTCCACAGTTGCGAGGCGCTGAGGCCCCCGTGCACCAGCCCGCCCCCGTGCAGCGCCTGCAGCGCCGCCAGGGCGCCGCGCGCCGTCAGAACGGGGTCGCTGGCGGGCCGGGCCTGCAGCGGCAGTTCGGTGACCACATAGGCCAGCCCGTCCTCGGCGCCGCTGTCCACGGGGGAGAGCAGGTGGGGGTGGGCCGGCAGCTCTGGCAGCAACGGGGGCGGCGGCAGCACATGCAGCAGCACCGGCATCCCCGTCAGGCGGTCCGTGGCGCGCAGGGTCTGGACCGGGCTGCTGGGGCGGCCCGGCAATTCACGCGCGGCCACATAGGGCCCTATGGACTTCACGCCCGCCAGTATAGGGCGCGTGCGCCGGGCGTCACCCGGCGCGCAGTGTGAGCCCGGAGCTTGCCGCGCCTCCCGGTTTGCGCTACTAATTGCCCCATATGCGTGACGCCGTCCTGAGCGCCCTGAGCACTGTCAACGACCCGGAACTGCACCGCGACCTGGTGTCCCTGGGCATGATTGAGCAGGTGCAGATCGAGGCGGGCGCGGTCCACGTCAAGGTCAACCTCACCACCCCCGCCTGCCCCCTCAAGGGCCAGATTGAATCGGATGTGCGCGCCGCCGTGCTGACCGTGCCCGGCGTGCAGACGGTGAACGTGACCTTTGGCGCCACCGTGCGCGCCGCGCAGCCCGCCCTGCCCGGCGTGAAGCATGTGGTGCTGGTGGGCAGCGGCAAGGGCGGCGTGGGCAAAAGCAGCGTGGCCGTGAACCTCGCCGCGGCCCTGGCGCGCGACGGCGCCCGCGTGGGACTGCTGGACGCCGACGTGTACGGCCCCAGCGTGGCGCACATGATGGGCCAGGGCGGCGCGAAAATCACCGCCAACGCCGAGCGCAAGATGCAGCCTATTGAGGCCCACGGCCTGCGCTTTATCTCCATGGCCAACCTCTCGCCCGCCGGGCAGGCGCTGGTGTGGCGCGGGCCCATGCTGCACTCGGCGGTGCAGCAGTTTGTCAAGGACGCCGCCTGGGGCGAACTGGATTACCTGATCGTGGACCTGCCGCCCGGCACCGGCGACGTGCAGCTCTCGCTGACCCAGACCATTCAGGTGACGGGCGCGGTGATTGTGGCCACCCCGCAGGATGTGGCCCTGATTGACGCGGCGCGCGCCATTGACATGTTCCGCAAGGCCAGCGTGCCGGTGCTGGGCGTCATTGAAAACATGAGCTATTTCGTGGCCCCCGACACGGGGATCACCTACGACCTGTTCGGGCGTGGGGGCAGCCGCCGCCTGGGCGAGTACCCCCTGCTGGGCGAGATTCCCCTGGAAGTGGCGGTGCGCCAGGACGCCGACGCCGGCACCCCCGCCGTGCTGGCCCACCCGCAGGCCCCGGCCGCCCTGGCCCTGGCCCAGGCGGCGCGTGTGCTGGCCGGGCAGATCAGCGTGCGGGCCGACCAGCGGGCCCTGGCCGACCTGCCGGATCAGCTGACGGTCGTATGACGGCCCTGCCCGTGTCCCCCCCCGCCAGCACCGAGCGCACCAAGACCCGGCTGCTGGAACTGGTCAAGCGCCACGGCCCGCAGACCGCCCAGGACCTCGCCGCGCGCCTGGAGGTCAGCATTCCGGCGGCGCGGCGCCACCTGGGCGACCTGCAGGAGCAGGGGCTGCTCGAAGCCCGCACCGAGCGCCCCGGGGGACGCGGGCGGCCCCAGCACGTCTTTGCCCTGACCGAACGCGGCGAGGCGGCCTTTCCCAAGACCTATTCCAGCCTGTGCGTGGATGTGCTGCGCCACATTGAGGCGCTGTACGGCGAGGACGCCGTGTTTCAGGTGCTGAGCGCGCGCAACGCAGAAATTGCCGCGCGCCTGCAGCCCGAACTGCCGCTGGACCGGCCCCTGGGCGAGCGGGTGCAGGCGCTGGTGGCCCGGCTGAACGAGCACGGCTTTGACGCTGCGGCGGGTCAGGAAGGAGAGGGGTGGACCTTTACCCAGCACAACTGCCCCAACCTGACCGTGGCGCGGCACTACGCGCAGCTGTGCGCCGCCGAACTGAGCCTGTACACCGAGTTGCTGCAGGTGCCTGTTCGCCGTGAAACCCGGATCGCCTGTGGGCAGGGCCGCTGCCACTACCGGGTCGGTTGACCGCCGCTGTGACCGAGCCTGCGCCCGAATCCGCCGCCCCCGAAAGCCCCCGGCCGCTGCCTGCTGGGGACCACTCGCGCTATTCGCTGGTGGCATGGCCCCCAGAAGCGCTGGACACCTGGATGCGCCGCGCCCAGGCGGGGCTGAACGTGCGCGGCTTTGGCCTGCCGCACTTGAACATCCGCGCGCCCTTTCACACCGACCTGGGCCCGGCCGAACTGGTGGCTGCCTGCCGCGCCGCCCTGCAGGACCAGCCCGCTTTTTCGGTGCGGGTGCTGGGCTGGAAACGGGTGCCCAGCATGTTCTTTCTGGAGTGCGAACTCAGTGAGCCGCTGCGTGATCTGCACGAGCGCATTCTGGCCGTTGGCCCCTCCAGCCGCGCCCGGCACGACGGCGCCGAGTACCGCCCCCACCTGACCCTGGCGTTGGGCGTACTCCCCTGGGCCGAGGATCTGCTGTGGGCGCAGGTGCAGGCCCTGGTGCCCCCCGTGGACCACTTCGAGGTGGAAGCCCTGAGCCTCACCCGCGAGTGGCGCGGCGAGGTGCAGGAACTGCACACTTTTCCCCTGCGGCCCGTGGGCCAGGAAGGGCTGATCCTGCCAGCCCCGGAAGCGGCGCCGAGTTAAGGGCGCGGGGGCCAACAGCAGGGGCCGGGGGACGTTGATGGTCCCCCGGCCCCACGTCGCTCGTTTCTAGACGCCCACAGGCTGCTTCAGCTGGGCCTGCAGGGCGCCGATAAAGCGCTCGTAGCCGGCAAAGTCCAGTTGCTGCTCGTTGTCGCTCAGGGCGGTGGCGGGGCTGGGATGCACCTCCACATGAATGCCGTCGGCGCCCACGGCCAGCGCGGCCTTGGCCAGCGGAATCAGCAGGTCGCGCCGGCCGGCGGCGTGGGTCACGTCCACAATTACGGGCAGGTGGGTTTCCTGCTTGGCGAGCGCCACGGCGCTGAGGTCCAGGGTGTTGCGCGTCCACTTCTCGTAGGTGCGGATGCCGCGCTCGCACAGAATAACTTCGGGGTTGCCTTCCGAGAGGATGTACTCGGCGGCGTACAGCCACTCTTCAATGGTGGCCGACAGCCCGCGTTTGAGCAGCACCGGGCGCCGGGCGCGGCCCACCTCGCGCAGCAGGGCAAAGTTGTGCATGTTCCTGGCCCCCACCTGCAGGATGTCGGCGTGTTCGGCCACGATCTCCACGTCGCGGGTGTCCATCACTTCGGTGACAAACAGCATGCCGTTGGCCTGGGCCACCTGACTGCCCAGAATCAGGCCGTCCACGCCCATGCCCTGAAAGCCGTAGGGGCTGGTGCGCGGTTTGTAGGCCCCGCCGCGCAGAATCTTCACGCCGCGCGCGGCCAGGAAGGCGGCGGTCTGTTCCATCTGCTCCTCGGATTCAATGGAGCAGGGCCCGGCGATCACCACCGGGGGCGCGTCGCCGCCAATGCGCACGCCGTCAATGTCCAGCACGGTGTCTTCCACCTTGACCTTGCGCGACACCAGCAGCTGCTTTTTGTCGTTCGATTCTTCCAGGTCCAGACTGGCCTTGAAAATCTCCTTGAAGATGGCCTTGACCGCCGCCGCCGTGAAGGGCCCCTCGTTCAGGGCCTCCAGCTCCTTGAGCTGCTGGTCCTCGCGGGCGGGGTCGTAGTGGTTGGGCCGGCCTTCCTGGGTCTTGGCGTGGCCAATCTGTGCCACCACGGCCCCCCGCTGCGACAGCAGTTTCAGCAGCTCGCGGTTAATCTGGTCCACCTCGGCGCGGAGGTCGTCAATGCTGCGGGTCGGTGGGGTCATGCTGTGCAGTGTAGGAAAGGGGGCAAAACGGCCGCGTCCACCCTGCTAGTCAAATGAAAAGAGTTGTCCAGTTCGTGCCTAGAAAGGCGAGAGGCCGAGGCAATGAACCGCACAGGTGAAGCCTCGGACCATGTGGAGTGCAGAGACGCGAGCAGGGCGCTGCGAGGTCAGTGGCCTTCGGGGATAGAAGCGCAGCCGGTGGCGAAGAGCGGGGGTTAGGCCCGGTGGTGAACTGGGGCGCTGCTATGCGTGCCGGCCGGGTTCATCAAGACGAGCGGCCCTGCAGCGGCGCACGCCCGCAGGGCCAATTCACAGCAGACCCCAGAGCCATCCTGAGGGCGACCCTCGAAGGCTCTGGGGCAAATCTGAAAGGCAGTGGCGTGGGGGTCCGCTTGTTGGCCCCAGGGCGTCTGCTTTGAGAAAGCCCTCCCTGCTACTGTAGGCGTGCTTCCAGCGCCAAGCGCACGTCCTCCAGGTCTGAGCGCACGCGGGGGCGCGGCTGGGGCAGCCGCAGGTCCTCGGTCACCACACCGCCGCTGAGCAGCAGCACGCGGTCGGCCAGTTTCAGGGCCTCGTCCAGATCGTGGGTGATCAGCAGGGTGGTGGCGCCCGTGTCATTCAGCAGGCGGTCTAGCAGGGCGTGCATGCTGGCGCGGGTCAGGGCGTCCAGGGCCCCAAACGGTTCGTCCAGCAGCAGCAGGGCGGGGCGGTGGGCCAGGGCGCGCGCCAGGGCCACGCGCTGGCGCTGCCCGCCCGACAGTTCGTGGGGGTACGCGCGGGGGCGGTCGCCCAGCCCCACCCCTTCCAGCGCCGCGCGGCCGTGGGGGCGCTCGTGCGGCGCCAGGCCCAGGGTCACGTTGTCCAGGGCGCCCAGCCAGGGCAGCAGGCGGTCTTCCTGGAACATCACCCGCACGCGGGCCGTGTCGGCGCCGTGGTCCAGCTCCACCTGCCCGGACTGAATGGGCGTGAGTCCGGCCAGCACGCGCAGCAGGGTGGTTTTGCCGCCGCCGCTGGCCCCCACCAGCGCCACCCGCTCGCCTGGGGCCAGCTCCAGATGCAGGTTGCGCAGCACGGGTGCGCCGCCGTAGGTCACGGTCAGGCCGCGCACCTGCACGCGGGCGCCGCGCCCCGCCCCCTGGGCCGCTGGTGGCGTGGGCAGCGTGGCGGTCATGCGCCCACCCGCCAGGGCAGCAGGCGGCGCTCCAGCACCCGCACCAGACTGTCGGCCGCCTTGCCGATCAGGGCATAGATGACGATGGCCAGCACAATCACATCAGTGCGGAAGAACTCGCGGGCGTCCATCGCCAGAAACCCGATGCCGCTGCTGGCCCCAAACGATTCACTGACCACCAGCGCCAGCCACGAGATGCCCAGGGCGTAGCGCAGGCCCACCAGCACACTGGGCAGCGCCCCGGGCAGGGTCACGCGGCGGAAGGTTTCCAGCGGGCCCAGGCCGTACACCCCGGCCATTTCCTTCAGGCGCCCGTCGATGCTGCTCACGCCGTGCAGGGTGTTCAGGTACACGGGGAAGAAGGTGGCCAAGCCAATCAGAAACACCTTGCCGCTTTCACCAATGCCGAACCACAGAATCACCAGCGGAATCAGGGCGAGGTTCGGAATGGTGCGCAGCATCTGCAGGGTGCTGTCCAGCAGCAGGTGCAGCGGACGGAAGGTGCCGGTCAGGATGCCCAGGGTGAACCCCACCCCGGCCCCGATCAGCACCCCAGTGCCCGCCCGCCCCAGGCTGACCAGAAAGTGGTGCCCCAGCTCGCCACTGCGGGCCAGGGCCCAGAACGCTTCCAGCACCGCGCTGGGGGCGGGCAGCACCCGGGGGTTCAGCCAGCCGGCCGCAGCGGCCAGCTGCCACAGCGCCAGCAAGGCGGCCGGCACGATCCAGCGCGCGGCTTCCTGGGTCCAGGCGGGGCGCGCAGGCACCGGGCGCGGCGCAGCGGTGACCGGCGCCCGCACGCCGGTGTCCAGCCGCGTCACTTCAGCCCCAGCCCTGCGCGGGCCTGGGCGAAGGCGGGCAGGGTCACGAAATTGGCAGCCCCCAGCTTCAGGGCGCGGGGCAGCACGTCGGCCTGGGTAAAGGCGTCGGCCAGCTGTTGCAACGGCTGCAGGTCGCCCGCGCGGAACGGCCGGATGTTGAAGGGCGCGCTGCGGGGCACGGTGACCTTCAGGACGCTCTGGGGAATCCCCAGTTCATCGCTGAACTGCTGCACCACCACGCCCTGGTTCCTGTTGGCCCAGGTGGCTGTGTCCTGCAGTTCAGCCAGCAGCACTTGCAGCGCCCGCTTTTTCTCGGGGTCCTGCAGCACGGCGCCCGGCACCAGATGGTAGCCGTGGCCGCGCCCCACGCCCTGGTGGTTTTGCAACACCCGCGCGCCGGTGGCCTGCAGGGCGGTGGTCAGGAAAGGGTCCCAGATCACCCAGGCGTCAATGCCGCCGCTCTCGAAGGCGGGGCGAGCGTCCGGGGGCAGCAGCGGCACCAGGGTCACGTCCTTCAGGTCCAGGCCCGCGCGGCGCAGCACGTTGTACAAGAAGAAGTGGGCGCTGGACCCGCGCGCCACGCCAATGCGTTTGCCCTTCAGGTCCGCCACGCTGCGAATGGCAGAGGTTTTGGGGACGATGATCGCCTCGCTGTCGTCGGAGCGGTTTTCACTGACCGCCACGTACTTCAGGTCGGCGCCGCCAGCCAGCGCAAAGACCCCGGGCGTGTTGCCCACACTGCCGAAATCCACCGCGCCTGCGTTGGCGGCTTCGAGCAGCGGTGGGCCAGCGGTGAACAGCACCCACTTGAAGGTGATGCCCTGCGCGGCGTAACGGTCCAGGGTGCCGCGCGCCTTGAGGATGTTGGGCAGGCCACCTTTCTGGTAACCAATGGTGAAGGTGACGCTCTGGGCAAGGCTGCCCAGTGACAGGGCGGACAGGGCAAGGGGAAGCAGAACAGAACGGCGCATGGGGGCTCCTTCAAACAGGGGAAAGCAAGAGGGGAGGGCGCCGGGCCGCAGCTGGGCGGCCCAGACCAGGGACGGGGATCAGTTCAGGGGTTCAGCCCTGAGAGCGTCGCGCTCAGATGGAGCGGAAGCGGCCCACCGGCTCTTTCAGCGGTTCGGCGGGTGTGGGCGTGGCGGTGTGGGTCAGGGCCTGCCCGTCGCGCGGGGTGAACACCGGGCTGGTGCGCCCCAGCACCGGAAACAGCAGTTCCGCCACCCGGTAGGCTTCTTCCAGGTGCGGGTAACCGCTGAGGATGAAGGTCTCCACGCCCACGGCCTGGTACTCGCGCAGGGCGGCGGCCACGTTCTCGGGGCTGCCCACAAAGGCCGTGCCGGCCCCGCCGCGCAGCAGGCCCACGCCGGCCCACAGGTTCTGGCCCACCCGCAGGCTCTCACGCGTGCCGCCGTTCAGGGCGCTCTGGCGGCGCTGGCCCTCGGAGCCGCTGTTCAGGAAGGCCTGGTGCGCCTGGGCAATCTGCTCGTCGCTCACGTGCTCGATCAGACGCTCGGCGTCGGCCCAGGCTTCTTCCTCTGTCTCGCGTACGATCACGTGGGCGCGCAGGCCAAAGCGCACCGTGCGGCCATGGCGCTGCGCTTCCCGGCGCACGGCCTCGAACTTCTCGGCCACCTGTTCGGGACGCTCGCCCCAGCTCAGGTACACGTCCACATGCTCGCCCGCCACCGCCAGGGCCGGTTCACTGCTGCCCCCAAAGTAGATGGGCGGGTAGGGGCGTTGCACGCTGGGCAGCAGGGCGCGGCCCTCGTGCACCTGCACATGCTGGCCTTCACGCGTCACCGTTTCGCCGCGCAGCAGCTGGCGGAACACGACCAGCCACTCGTGGGTCAGGGCGTAGCGTTCCTCGCTGCTGAGCTTCAGGCCTTCAAAGTCGAAGTTGCCGCTGCCGGTTACGATGTTCAGGTTGATGCGCCCGTTGGTGATGCGGTCCAGCGAGGCGGTCAGGCGCGCGGCCAGCACTGGCGAGAAGAGCCCTGGGCGCAGCGCCACCAGAAAGCGCAGCTGGCGGGTCAGGGCACTCAGGGCACTGGCCAGAATCACCGTGTCCTCGTTCGTGCCGCCGGTGGGCAGCAGCACGCCGTCAAAGCCCAGGGTGTCGGCGGCCTGGGCCACCTGGGTCAGGTAGGCAAAATGCGCCGGGCGGCTGGGCTGGCCCAGCTGGCGGCCGTCGCCGCCCGAAGGAATGAACCAGTACAGGCTGGGGCTGGCGGGGGTGGGGGCGTGCGTCATGGAAACCTCGTGGGGGTAGGGAAGAGCACCTGAGCTGCCAGCGGGCGGTCAGGACGGGGGAAAGTGGGTGCGTCGGGTGGAGGCTTAAGCCACCTGGGCCGCTGCGGGCAGGGCCTCTCGGGTGACGGTGGCGCGGCCCTGCAGATACAGCTGACCCACGGCCGGCGCGCCGAACACGCGCTCGAAAATCAGCACGTTCCATTCCAGCGTGCCGTGCGGCGAGGTCACCAGCAGGGTGTCAAGGGTCCCGGGCTTCCAGCGGACGTGCAGGGTCTCGGTCATGGACCGCTCCTTGGGCAAGAAAACGAAAAAAGAGGGGCCAGCGGCGCTGGGGCCAGCTGTCGTCAGCGGCGACATCGTGCAGTCGTCATAGGTTGTCCTTTCAGGGCAGCGCGTGGGCGCTCGTCCTATCGGTCCCGGGGGTCGGGCAGGCGTGAAGCACCGGGGAGGAAAATCAGAAGCCAGGCTCTGGCGTCAACAGCAGCGGCAGCGCGCGTGCGGGGGGCAGACGCAGGGGGCTGGGTTGACACGGAACTGGTTCATGGCACTCCTGGTTGCTGCGGCGTCGTCGGGCCTGTTCCCTCAGCCGCTCTGGATAGTGACCCTGTGCAGGGTTGGCCCTACCCTAAAGTAGATGACAAATCTTGTCAACTATTGTGGGTGGTGAACAAGGGTGGGCCGGTGAATGCGGCGCACCTGCGCCCGGACAAGTTCTGGGTGTCGTGCTCAGTCGCCGGGCGTGTTCACCATATGCACGGCCACGCGCGACAGCGCCGCGTACAGCTCGCGGGCCTCGGCCTCACCGATTTCGGGGCTTTCACGCAGGGCCGCGTTCATGCAGGCCAGCCACGCGCGGGCGCGCGCCGGGGTGATGGGAAAGGGCAGGTGGCGGGCGCGCAGGCGGGGGTGCCCGTAGCGCTCGTGGTATAGCGGCGGGCCGCCCAGAAAACCCGTCAGAAAAGCCAGCTGTTTCTCGGCCGTCTCGGTGAGGTTTGCCGGGAAGATGGGGGCCAGGTCCGGGTGCGCCGCCACATGGCCGTAAAAGCGCGTGACCAGCGCCGAGAGCGCCTGTGGCCCAAGGCGTTCGTACAGGCTGCCGCCAGGATGCAGCGAGAGGGGAGCCGTCATGGGGTCAGGCTAGCGCGGAGGGGCTGGGGCAATGGTTGGGTTCGACCGGATGTCGAGACCATTCGAAAGTCAGGCAAACCGTCGCGACCTCTCCTCCAATGGCCCTGAGCCGTGCGACAAACGCTCCACCACGCACGGCGGCGAGGGAGGCCCTCCGAATGAAGCGGCCTTTGTCAGTCTGTGGCCAGCCCGGACCGCGCCACAGGGCGTTGCAGAAGGCACCAAGGCTGCGCCCGAAGCCAGAATGCTTCACTTGCACGCCCTGCACAGACGCCGCCTAGAGCGCCTGCTCATCCCAGACCCCGCCACAGTCCACCACTTTGATCTGACCCCCATGCTGTCCAGGGTTCAGCTCAGCTTGCGTGATCGGCTGAGCCCCCATCCTGGGGCCAAAAAAAGCCGGTGCCGTGTCTGGGCACCGGAGCAGCAGGTTTTGGCCCCGCCCTACACGTCGCGGCGGTCGAAGGCGAAGATGCTCATCAGGCCGAAGCCGGCGGTGTAGATCAGGAGGAGCACCACCGAGGTCAGGATGTCGCCCTGCTGCACGTACAGGTTCAGGTGGCTGGTCAGCAGAATGCGCTGAATAGCGTCGGGCAGCACCACCAGCAGCCGCATCACGATCAGGGCGGCAAAGGTCGCCAGGGCGGCGGCGGCCGTGTTCAGGTACAGCACCCCGAACAGCAGCGAGAGTGCCGCAATCGGCATCAGCACCACGCCGGCCAGCAGCGAGCCGCGCAGCACCTCGGCAAAGGCGGCGTCCGGGCTCAGCTGGCCCACGCCCACAAAAAGCCCCGGCCCCAGGCCCGTGCCCCCGGCAAAGCTGCCAAAACCCAGCGGAATCCCCGCAATCAGCGAGCCCAGCACCGTGGTGAAAATCAGCAGGAAGGGATAGGTCAGCGCCACGATCAGCTTGCTGGCAATCACCTTGGTGCGGTCCACCGGGCGCAGCAGCAGCGGCGCCAGCGTGCCCTGCGCCACCTCGGAGCCGATCATCTCGGCCACCGTGACGGCAATGAAAAGGGGCAGCAGATACCCGATGGTCACGCCGATGCTCACGGCGGGCAACTGCCAGCCGCTGGTCAGCTTGACCTGAATCAGCTGGTCCAGCCGGGGCGCAAAGGCCCACAGCAGCGGCAGCAGGAACGTGACCAGCAGGGCCAGCCGCACGCTGCGCGCACCGAACAGCTTGCGGAATTCCAGGGTCAGCAGCGTCAGCATGGGGCGCTCCGGGGCATGGGCAGGGGGGCACGGTCAGTCATCAGGCTTGCTCCACACGTTCGCGGTAGTACTCGTACAGGTCAAAGTGGTCCGGGCTGGCTTCAAAGACCCGGATGCCTTCCTGGTGCAGGTGACTCAGGGCATCGGGCACGCGGGCTTCGCCGCCCAGGTGGGCGATGGCGTAGGGCGTGCGGGTAGACACGCGGCGCACAAAGGGCAGCCGCTCCAGCACCGCCGCCGCGCCCACCGGGTCGTCCACCCGAAAGCGGTAGGCCGCCTGCCGGGCGCGCAGGTCCACGGTGTCCACCAGTCGCCCGCCGGTCAGGATGCCCACGGTGTGCGCGTAGGTGGCGATCTCGCGCAGGTGGTGGGTGGAGAGCACCACCGCGCAGCCGCTGGTGGCGAGGCTGGTCACAATGCGGTGAATCAGGCCGATGCCCAGGGGGTCCAGGCCGCTGGTGGGCTCGTCCAGAATCAGCACCTTGGGCTCGGCCAGCATGGCGCTCGCCACCCCCAGGCGCTGGCGCTGGCCCAGCGAATATTCGCCCACCTTCTTGTCGGCCATGCGGGTCAGTTCCAGCAGCGCCAGCACCTCGCGGATGCGGTCGCGGCTGATGCGCCGCCCGCCCGGGGCCATCGCCGCCAGATTGGCGTGCACCTGCAGGTTCTGCGTGCCGGTGAACTGCGGATAGAACTTGGCCGGGGCCTCCACCACGGCGCCCAGGTAGGCGCGGGCCCGCTGGCCGTCCAGATGCACGTCGCGCCCCAGCAGCCGCACCTCGCCGTCCGACGGAAAGGCCAGACCCGTCATGGCGCGGATCAGCGTGGTTTTGCCCGCGCCGTTGGGGCCGGTCAGGGCGTACACCTCGCCGGGCATGACGGTCAGGTGCACGTCCTCCAGGACGCTGTTTGAACCGTATCTCTTGTACAGCCCCCGCACCTCGATGGCTGGGGTGGCTGGGCCACCTTGTTTCGTCACCTGCCCAGCGTAACTCACGATTTGGTGCGGCGCTCTTACAAGTGGCTCATGGGGGGCGTGGGGGTGGACCGTGGAGCGTGGTGAAGAGGCGGTGCAGGGACGGTGCATAGACCGGGCGCGGGCATGGGGCACGAGGAAAAACCCCCGGCCAGTTGGGGCCGGGGGAAGAGGAAGCGTCTGTCGTGGCCCTGCCTCAGCGGGCGCGCGGGCCAGCCGCAGGGTTTCTCTGCGTGGCGCGGCTCAGAACTTCTTGAAGCGGGTGAGCTTGAAAGGCGTCTCGGGGGTGCCGCCCTGCAGCTTGTCCAGCTGCGACTGCGTCACCACAAGGTCGCCGCCGACCGCCGCCAGGGTGGCGGGGAAGCGCAGGCCGGTCACGGGTTCTTCGGCCACCAGGGTGCCGGCTGTGTAGTCGGCGTTCAGGTTGACCTTGCTGACCACCTGATCCTTGTTGCGCGCCACGTACAGGGTGCGGCCGTCCAGCAGCAGGCCGTCGCCGTTGACCAGACCGCCCATCACCTTGCGCACGGCCCTGGTGCGCAGGTCAATGCGCCACAGCTCGCCGGTGTTCAGCTGAATGGTGAGCAGCGCCCGGCCATCCGGCGTGGCGACGATGCCGTTCAGGTTGATGCCGGGGCCGTACTTGATCGGCGTGCCGCCCAGCTCCAGCCACGCGCTGAGCTTCAGGTCCGGGCCCACGCGGAAGATCACGGGCCGGAAGGAGTCGGTCACATAGGCCGAGCCGTCGGGGCCGAAGGCGAGGTCGTTGATGAACTTGTTGGGCGACTTGGGCGTGTCCAGAATCGCCAGCGGGAAGCCGTCTGGGGAAAAGACACTGATCTTGCCGGTTGCCCCGCCTGCGGACCATACGCGGCTCCGGGTGTCCACCTTCAGGCCCAGTGAGGAGGCCCGGCCCTGGCCGCCGCCCTCGTTGAACTTGCTGACCGCCCCAGTGCTGGCATTGATGGCATAGATGGTGCCGGTGGCCGCGCTGCCCGTGAACAGCAACCCGCGCTTGGCGTCGTAGGCCACGCCTTCAGGAAAGTCCTGTGGGCCGGGCAGCGGGTAATCCCGCGCGCTGTAGTTGTCGCGGGTAATCACGCCGCAGCGTTCGCGCGGGCCCGTCATGCCGGCGGGGTCACTCTTGTAGTCGTCAGGGCGGGCATGAATCACCAGTGAGCGGTTCAGCACGCCGTTCATGCCAGTCAGGCTGGACTTCTGGGTGGTAAAGGTGGCGGTGCCGGTGCCGTCGGCGCCCACGGTCAGCATGGGCAGGTCGCCGCCGTGGCCGTACTTGTTCCCAGCCTGGGGGTCGTCGTGGTTGCGGCTCATGCCGGGGTCAAAGTGGCCGCCGGCGCCGCCAAAGGGCACCACGGTGTTCGTGGCCGGGTCAATGCCCGGGGTGCAGCGCCCGAACTCGTGGATGTGCATGCCGTGCTGCCCCGGCGTCAGGCCGGACACGCGGACGGTGACGCGCATGCCCATCCCCTGCTGCTCGAAAGTGGCGGTGCCCAGCACCTGCCCGGCCGCGTCGCGCAGGGCGGCCGTGGCCTTCAGGGGTGTGCTGGCGGGGGCGGCCATCGCCCCCATGTTCATGCCGCCGGCCAGCGCCGCACCTGCCGCCGCGCCCAGTGCCATCAGCCCCAGCAGGGCCTGTTTGGCAAAAGCCCTTCTCATCACTGGCCTCCCGTGTACAGCACGCGGTAGAGCACGCCGCTCTGGTCATCGGTGAACAGCAGGCTGCCGTCGGTGTAGGTCGCCACGCCCGCCACGCGGCCAAACTGTTTCCACAGGCCGTCCTGGGCGTCCTGGAACACGAAACCGGTCACGAAAGGCTCAATGCGCTCGGGCTTGTTCTGGGCGTCGAACACCAGCCGGGCAATCTCGTAGCCGCTGGGCTCTGCGCGGTTCCACGACCCCCGGTAGGCGATAAAGGCGTCGTTGCGCATCTCGGCCGGGAACTGGGTGCCGGTGTAGTAGTTCAGGGCAATGGCGGCGGCGTGGGCGGTGTAGTTCAGCACGCTGCCCTGGGTGCCCGCGCAGTAGGCCTCCTTGGCCACCTTGCCAGGAATGTTGCCCACGTTCACGTACGGGTCGGGCTGCTTGTCGCCGTAGCAGAAGGGCCAGCCGTAATTCTTGCCGCGCTCGATCACGTTGATTTCCTCGGGCGGGATGTTGTCGCCGTGCCAGTCGCTGCCCTGGTCGGCGCCGTACAGCACGCCGCTCACCGGGTGCCAGCCAAAGCCAATGGTGTGGCGCAGGCCCCGGGCGTACACCTCGCGGGTTTTGCCGTCTGGGGCAATACGCAGAATGGTGGCTTCTTCGGGGTTGGGGGTGGGGGCGTCGTTGTTGGTGGAGCCAAAGCTGGCGTACAGGTAACCGTCCGGGCCCCATTTCAGGGTGCGGGCGGGGTGCTGCCCGGCGTCCGGGAAGCCGTCGGCAAACACGCGCGGCACGCTCAGGGTGCCGTCCCGGGCCATGTCCATCACCCAGATGGTTTTCTCGCCCACGACGTACAGCTTGTTGTCTTTCACATCCAGGCCGTGCGCCAGCTTCAGGTTCTGGGCCACCTGTTTGCGCTCGGTGGCCTCGATCTTGCCGTCCTTGTTGACGTCTTTCAGGTACCACACGTCGTTCTGCTGACGGCGGGTGAGGTAGATACCGCCGTCGGGCATCACGTAGAGCATGCGGGCGTTGCCCAGGCCGGTGGCCATCACCTTCAGGGTGAAGCCGGCAGGCACCTTCAGCCGCGCCAGTTTGTCCGGGGTGAACTCCAGCGCGGTGGGCTCGTTGCGCGTGGCCGTCACGGTGGCGGGCGGCTCCGAGGGCGGCAGGGGGCGGGGCGTGGGGGGCGCGCTCTGGGCCAGGGCAGAGGCGGTGAGCAGCGCACTCAGGGTCAGCAGGGAAAGACGCATGCAAGGACCTCGGGCGGCGCGAGCACCAGAAATCGCCCCCGAACAGCCTGGGCCCCGGCCAGCAAATGCACGGGCAGAGGAAGCACTGAGGAAGGCGGCGCCGCGCCGGACGTAGAACGAGGCCAACTTAAGGGCCACCCCAGGGGCACAGTGGGGGCATGCATACCTTCTGAGCGCCGCTTTAGCGTGGTCTCAAGGTGGGCTGAAGGCCAGCTTCAGGCGCCACCGGCCGTTGAACGGTCAGGCCGTGTGTCTCCGAACCAGCCAGAGCCGCACTGGATGTTCCCCACCGCCAGCCCCTTCCAACGCCAATTGCCAGCGATCCTTCTCCTCCCTGCCGCGCCGTGCTGCGAGTCCCTCCGGTTGGGAATATGCCGGAACTTCTTGGAGGCCGGATCAGCGCACGAACAGGGGCAGGGCACTGGGGGCCACCGCGCCTGCTGCCACCGCCCGGCGGTGCAACTCCTGCACGGCCCGCTCGCCTTCTTCGCCCACGTCGAGGCTGAAGGCGTTCACGTACAGGTCAATGTGTGCCTGCATCACCTCCTCAGACAGTTCGGCGGCGTGCTGGCGCACGTAGGCCTTGGACGCCTGCGGGTGGGCGTAGGCGTACTCCAGGCTCTGGCGCACCGCCTCGTTCAGTTGACCCTGCAGGTCGTGCGGCAGGTCGCGGCGCACCAGAATGGCGCCCAGGGGCAGCGGCAGCCCGGTTTCGCCTTCCCACCACGCACCCAGGTCCAGCCGTTTGTGCAGGCCGTGCTGCGGGTAGGTAAAGCGCGACTCGTGGATGATCAGCCCGGCGTCTATACGCACGCCGTTCCATTCGCCGCGCGCCACCGCCGGCATGATCTCGTCGTAGCGGGCGCGCAGCACCTGCACACCGGGAAAGACCAGCCGCAGCAGCAGTTCGGCGGTGGTCAGCGCGCCGGGCGAGAGCACCGCCGCGCCGTTCAGGTCCTGCACGTCTCCGCGCGTCACGATTAGGGGGCCCACGCCCCGGCCCAGCGCGCCGCCCGACCGCAGCGCCACGTAGCGGTCCATCACCTCAAAATAGGCGCGGTAACTGATCTTGGTCATGGGCAGGCGCCCGGCCACCGCCCAGTCGTTCAGGGTCTGCACGTCTTCCAGCACCTCGCGCACCGGCAGCGGCGAAGGGGTCAGCCCGGCGTGCAGGGCGTGAAAAATAAAGGTGTCGTTGGGGCACAGCGAATACCCCAGGTCGAGGATGGGGGGCGGCGTGGTCATGGCGCTCAGGGTACGCCCCGGCCCCCGGGACCTTGGACCGCGCCTGCTGAAGGCCAGCTTCAAACGGCGTGCGGCCGGACCCGCTAGCCTGAGGCCATGTCTGCACCCCTGCGCGTGGCCCTGCTGAGTCTGAGTGTGTGTCTGTCCCTGGCCGCGCCGCTGGCCCAGGCGGGGGGTGCGGGGGCGCCGGGTCCGGCGGCCGAGGGCTGCCGCCCAGGCTTTGTTCGCCCTAACTTTGCGGCGCTGAGCCGCGAACTGGCCCAGGCCCGGGCGCGCTGGGCCGCCCAGGGCCTGAGCGCCTACAGCTACGAGGTGCGGCAGGTGGCGGCGCCGGTGCTGTTGCCCGCCACGCGGGTAACGGTTCGGGACGGCGCCGTGGTGGCGTTGAATCTGGTGCCCGGCGAGGCAGGTCAGCCCAGCCCGCTGGCCCGGCTGACCGTAGAGGGCCGTTTTGACAGCCTTGCCCAGACGCTGCGGTATCAGGCCACGTTGCCCTGCCCAGAGGTGCGGATTCGCTACGACCCGGCGCTGGGCTTGCCGGTGTACCTGTACAGCGGCCGGGGCGACAAGGGCATCGCAGACGGTTTTGGCGAGTGGACCGTCTCGCGCTTCACTCCACTGCCCTGAAGATCTGAAGTACTTTAAAAAACAAACTGTGCATGGCTGACCATCCCGAATCGTGGCCGGTGGTACGCTTCATCCATGACGGGCAACACCCACACCTATGACGTGGTGATCGTCGGCGGCGGCCCCGCCGGCCTGACCGCTGCGATTTACACCGGCCGCGCCAGCCTGAAAACCCTGATTCTGGAAAAGGGCCTGCCCGGCGGTCAGATCGCCCAGACCGAGGAAGTCGAGAACTACCCCGGTTTCCCCGAGCCCATCAGCGGGATGGAACTCGCCAGCCGCATGCAGCAGCAGGCCGAGAAGTTCGGCGGCGTGATCGAGATGGACGAGGTGCAGGCCATCGTGCGCGACGAGCACGACCACGAGTACCCCTTCACGGTCACCGGCTACGGCGGCACCTACCGCGCCAAGGCCGTGATTCTGGCCACCGGCGCCAACCCCAAGCGCCTGAACGTGCCCGGCGAGGAGCACTTCTGGGGCAAGGGCGTGTCAACCTGCGCCACCTGTGACGGCTTTTTCTACCGGGGCAAGAAAGTGGTCGTGGTGGGCGGCGGCGACGCGGCTGTGGAAGAGGGCCTGTTCCTCACCAAGTTCGCCGACGAGGTCACCCTGATTCACCGCCGCGACACCCTGCGCGCCAACAAGGTGGCCCAGGCCCGCGCCTTTGCCAACCCCAAGATGAAGTTCATCTGGGACACGGCCGTGGAAGAAATTCAGGGCGACGACACCGTGACTGGCGTGCGGCTGAAGAACCTGAAAACCGGCGAGGTGACCGACATGGCCACCGACGGCGTGTTTATCTTTATCGGGCACGTGCCGAACACCGAGTTCGTGAAAGACACCGTCAACCTGCGCCCCGACGGCTACGTGGACGTGACCGACGAGATTTACACCAGCGTGCCCATGCTGTTTGCGGCCGGCGACGTGAGTGACTACATCTACCGTCAGCTGGGCACCAGCGTGGGCGCCGGCACCCGCGCCGCCATGAGCGCCGAGCGCGCCCTGGCCGCCCTGGAAGTGGAAGCCGAAACCGCCGCAGACTGACAGCGGCCTTCCGTTGCGCCCAGGGGAGGAAAGCATCCCCCTGAACGCCACGCCAACCGCTGTCTGTCGCGGTCACTCGCTTCGCTCGCTCCAGATGGCCTGAAGGGTTCACCTTCAGGTCATCTGGTTACCGCTATGGCTCCTGCCTGCCCCGTCCGTGCCCGGCGCGTGGGCGGGCTTTGCGTATCCTCTGGGTATGCCGCACCGCACCCTCAGCGCCCGCATTCGCCGCAAGGTGAATGGCTACCGCGCCAAGGCCCGTCGGCTGTGGCGCTCCATGAGTCCCGAAGACGCCCAGCCCGACGACGCCTGGGCCCAGCGCCACCTGACCGGCGCCGAGGCCCGCGTGTACCAGAGCATGGACCCCCGTGACCGCGAGCACGCCTGCCGCGTGGCCCGCCACCTGCTGCGCGAGCACCCGCAGGTGGACAGCGAACTGGTGGCCGCCGCCCTGCTGCACGACTGCGGCAAAAGCCTGCGCCCCTACTACCTGTGGGAGCGCGTGGCCGTGGGCCTGATTCCCAACCGCCTGACCCGCCTGCTGCCGCCCGTGGGCGCCCTGGGTATCCGCGCCCACCACCCCGAACTGGGCGCCCGCCTGCTGGCCCACGCCGGTGCCCGCCCCCGCGTGGCCCGCCTGGTGGCCCGCCACCACCACCCCGGCGGCGACCCGGACGCCGCACTGCTGCATCTGTACGACGATCAGGAGTGAAGGGGCCATGGGCTCTGGGCCATGAGCCATGAGGAACCCCGAAGCTTATGGCCCACGGCTCAGAGCTCACGGCCAGAAAAGCGCCCCCATCCCGTACAGGTGGGGGCGCTTTTCCTTCAGCCTTCAGTCGTGCTGGTGATCGCCGTCGGCGTGGGCGTGGCCGTGCTCCAGTTCCTCGGGGGTGGCGTCGCGCACGCTGACCACCTTCACGTCGAAGTTCAGGGTCATGCCGGCCAGGGGGGGGTTAAAGTCCACCTGCACGCGGTCGCCTTCCACGGCCATCACGGTAAAGGGCATCACGCTGCCGTCTTCGGCCTGGGCGTAGTAGGTGGCGCCCACTTCCACATCGTCCTCGAAGTCTTCCAGCGACAGTTCCTCGACATTGTCCTCGTCGCGCTCGCCGTAGCCATCTTCGGGGGCCACGGTGACCTGCAGGCTGTCGCCCGCCGCCTTGCCTTCCAGGGCGCGTTCCAGGCCCGGGATGATGTTGCTGTGGCCGTGCAGGTAGGTCAGCGGCTCGCCGCTTTCGCTCTGGTCAATCACTTCGCCGTCCACGGTGAGCGTGTAGTCGAGTTCGACGACCTTGTCCTGGGTGATGTTCATGGGGTCTCCGTTCCCCGGCCCGCCAGAGAAAGCGGGGGCGGCCGGGTGGGCGCTGGGGCCTGGGCGGAGTCTACCAAGGGGGGAGGGCGGGGTGCGGCGCTCCGCGCTCAGGGCCCAACGCGAAAAGCCCAGCCCACCGGGCCGCGCGCCGTGTCAAAGCGCACCTTCACCTGCGCGCCCTGGGGCAAAGGGGCGTGGGGCAGCAGCACCGCAGCGCCCTGGGCCGCCAGAATCTGCCGCCCGGCGCGGGTCTCGCTGGCATTGGCGCCCTGGAAGGTCTGGGGGGTCAGCAGGCAGGCGGACTGCGGGCGCGCGTTCACCCACACCTGCGCCGAGCGCACCGCCGGCCCATCCGGGCCCAGCAGCAGCGCCACCGGGGCGCCCGGCGTCCCCGCCAGCCCCGCGCAGCCAGCGGTGGGGTCGGGCCATTCACCCGCCGCCGCCGGGCCACCCGGGCCCGTCGCCCCGGGGGCCGGGTAGCGCACCGGGTAGCGCCCGGCGGCCTTGCCCAGGCCCCTGCGCACGTCCAGCACCACCGCCGTGCGCAGGGCGCCGCCCCCGTCGTGGGCCACGCCCAGCGCCACCTGGGTCAGGCGGGGGTCCAGCAGCTGCGGCAGGTGAAACGCGCCGCTGGCCCAGTAGCCCACCGCCCGGTCCGCGCCGGAATCCGCCCGCGAGGACACGAAGTAGTGCCCCGGCGCGCAGGCCTCGCCCGCCGCGCTGTGGTAGGGGCTTTTCGGGTCCTGGCGGTGCTCGGCGCGGTCCTCACGCACCAGATAGCGGGCGTGGGCCGCGCACCCGGGCGCCCACGCGGCCTGCAGCTTCACCGGGGCCATGCCCGCGCGGCGGCGCACGGCGTTCAGGGGGGCCAGGGCGGCGGGGCTGGGGGCAGCAGGACTGGCCGACGGGGCCGACGCCGCCCCGGACGGCGCCGGGGGCGTCAGAAGCGTTCGCGGGGGCTGTGGGGCTGGCGCCGCCGTGGCCTGCGGGGTGCCCGGGGAGATGGTGGCGACGGGCTCCGGGTGTGGTGGTTTATCGGCCGGTACCGCCGCGCCCACCTGGATTGGGGCCGGCGCCGGCTGGGCCACCGGCCTGGCCTCCTCCTGTTCCGGCCACCAGCCGGCCTGTTGCAACCCCCACACCCCCAGGGCAAACAGCCCCAGGGTCCAGGCCAGCGCCAGCAGCGCCCGACGCAGCCACCACCACGCGCCCATGCCCCAGGGTAGGCCGCGCGGGCCCGTGCTGGGTGCGCCGCGCGCCTATCCTGCCTTCATGACCCGGCCCGACTTTCCCATGCACGTCACCGTGCCCCAGGCCCGCGCCCATCTGGCGGCCCTGCTGCCCACGCTGGGCCACGAAACCGTGCCGCTGGCGCAGGCCGCTGGCCGCACCCTGGCCGCCGATCTGCCCGCGCTGGTCAGCCACCCCAGCGCCACCGAGAGCGCCCTGGACGGCATTGCCGCCCGTGAGGCCGACACCCTGCTTGCCCGCCCGGAGGCCCCGGTGCGCCTGCGCATGGTAGGCGAGAGCCGCGCGGGGGTGCCCTTCGCCGGCAGCGTGGGCCCCGGCGAGTGCGTGCGCATCTATACCGGCGCGCCGCTGCCGCCCGGCACCGATGCCATCTGCCCGGTGGAACAGCTGACCGAGGACGGCGCCGACCACGTAGCCCTGCGGCGCCCCGCCCGCCCCGGCGATGTGCGCGCCGAGGGCGGTGACTTCCGCGCCGGGGACGTGGTGCTGCGGGCCGGCACACCCCTGACCCCGGCCCGGCTGGCCCTGGCCGCCGCGCTGGGCCACGCCGAGGTGCCGGTCAGGCGCCGCCTGCGGGTGGCGCTGCTGTCTACCGGCGACGAGGTGGTGCTGCCGGGCCAGCCCCTGCGCCCAGGGCAGGTGTACGACTCTAACAGCGTGGGCCTGCGCGCCCTGCTGGCCGAGTGCGGCTGCGAGGTGATGCCTTTGGGCCACGCCCCCGATTCCCCGGCCGCCCTGGCCGCCACGCTGGAACAGGCGGGCGGCGCCGACCTGCTGCTGAGCAGCGGCGGGGTCAGCATGGGCAGGTACGACTTTCTGCGCGACCTGCTGCTGGAGCGCGGGCAGGTGAGCTTCTGGAAGGTGCGCATGCGCCCTGGGGGCCCCGCCCTGCTGGGCCGCTGGAATGGCCTGCCCGTATTTGGCCTGCCCGGCAACCCGGTCAGCAGCCTCGTGGTGTTCGAGGTCATCGTGCGCCCGGTCCTGACCGGACAGGCGCCACACCCCCTGCGCCTGCGCGCGGCCACGCCCTTTGCTGCCCTGCCCGATAAAACGGCGTTCTGGCGCGCGGTGCTACGGGACGGCGCCGCGCACGACTACGGCGCGCAGGGCAGCGGCATCCTCCGGTCCCTCAGCGAGGCCCAGGCCCTGGTGGTCGTGCCAGAGGGGCAGGCGGTGGCAGCGGGGGATGAGGTGGAGGTGCTGCTGCTCTGAGGGGTTGTGGGGTGTGGGCTGTGGGTTGTAGGGGGAAGGAGAACCCCACAACCCACAACCGACGACCTACATCCCTTCTGGCACCAGCACCAGCGCGCCCCGCCCGGGAACACCCAGCGGCGTGTCGCCAGTCAGGTGAACCTCGCGGCCGGTCAGCACGTCGCGGTAGGCGCCGGGGCGCACGCCGGTAAAAGGCAGGTGCATCGTCTTCAGGCCCGCGTTCAGGCCCACGTAGGCGTCGCCGCGCTCGTGGCGCCGGGCGTAGACCAGCCCTTCGCCCTGCGCGTGGGTCACCTCAAAGGTGCCGTGACCCAGGGCGGGGGTGGCGTGGCGCGCGGCGGTGAGGCGGCGGATCAGGGTCAGGGTGTCCATGTTCCACTCGCGCTCGTCCCAGGGAAAGGCGCGGCGGCAGTCGGGATCGGGGCCGCCGGGCAGGCCGATCTCGTCGCCGTAGTAGATGCACGGCGCGCCCACGTAGGTCATCTGAAAGACCGTGGCCAGCCCAAACGCGCTGGCGTCGCCCCCCACCGCCGTCAGAAAGCGCGCGGTGTCGTGCGAGTCCAGCAGGTTCAGCTGCACCCGCACCACGTCCGGGTGGTACATCTGCGTGACTTCTGTCATGCGGGCGGCGAAGGCGGCGGCGTCCATGGGCTCCACGCGCCCGGTGCCGCTGCGCTCGTTCATGGGGTGGTCCAGGGTGCGCGCGCCAAAAAAGGCGAGGCAGGGCCGGGTGAAGTGGTAGTTCATCACGGCGTCAAACTGGTCGCCGGCCAGCCAGCGGTGGGCGTCGCCCCAGATTTCTCCCACGATGTAGGCGTCCGGGTTGATCGCCTTGACGCGGCGGCGGAACTCCTGCCAGAAGGCGTCGTCGTCAATCTCGTTGGGCACGTCCAGCCGCCAGCCATCGATGCCAAACCGGATCCAGTGCTCGGCCACGTCCCACAGAAATTCGCGGACGGCGGGCGTGTCGGTGTTGAACTTGGGCAGCGCGCGGTTGCCCCACCACGCCGCGTAGTTGGCGGGCTTGCTCTCGTCGTAGGCGTTCAGCGGCCACGCCGAGGGGTGAAACCAGTCGCGGTAGGCGCTGCCCTCGCCCTGTTCCAGCAGGTCGTTGAACTGAAAAAAGCCCCGGCTGGCGTGGTTGAACACGCCGTCAAGCACCACGCGAATGCCCCGGGCGTGCGCCTCGTCAAGAAGGTGGCGCAGCGCCGCGTTGCCGCCCAGCATGGGGTCCACCTGGTAGTAGTCGTGCGTGTGGTAGCGGTGGTTGGCCGCCGACTGAAACACCGGGCAGAAGTAAATGGCGTTCACGCCCAGCGAGGCGATGTAGTCCAGTTTGTCGGCCACACCCCACAGGTCGCCGCCCATGTACTTTTGAAAATGGGGGGCCGAGCCCCAGGGCTGCAGGTTCAGGCCCTCCACGCGGCCAGAGCGGGCAAAGCGGTCAGGAAAAATCTGGTAGAACACCGCGTCCGTCACCCAGTCGGGGGTCACGGGGTGCGGGGCAAGGGTCTGGTTCGGGCTGCGGGCTTCCATGTCGGGGGAGAGGATAGCGGCCCCAGGCTCTCGCGCCTCTGACAGCGGCACGATAGGCGGGACAGGGCAGAGGCCGGTCAGTGGTCTTCGGCCGGATGCGCCTGGGCCCAGCGCTGCACGAACGCCCGCGCCTCTTCGGGGGTGTGCACTTCGCCCAGGGCAGCGGCTTCGCCCAGAGCCCGCGCCGCCTGCCCCACGCGGGGGCCGGGGGGCACGCCCAGCAGCGCCATGATGGCCTCGCCGCGTAGTAGTGGGGGCGGGGGGCTGGGCTGGGCCTCCAGCGCCGCGAGCACCCGGTCCATCGCCTGGGCGTAGGCGCGGCGGCTGGCCTCGGAACTCGCCGGGCCACGCGCGGCCTCGCGGTCGGCCAGCATCACGCTCAGCAGGTCCGGTAGCACCTCGCGGCGGCGGTGCACAAAACGCCGGGCCTCGCGCTCCGTGGCCGGCAGCGGCACCATGTGCGCCCCCACCAGCGCCGCCGCGTGGCGGATGTCGTCGCCGGGCAGCTTCAGGCGGGTCAGGATCTGCGTGGTCAGGGCCGCGCCCACCTTGTCGTGGCCGTGGAAGGATTGACGCCCGGTGTCGGGATCGCGGGTATGGGTGCGCGGCTTGCCCACATCGTGCAGCAGGGCGGCCCAGCGCAGGGGCAACGGGGCGTGGGGCTGGCGGGCCAGCAGTTGGTGCAGCGCCTCTATACCGTGGTGAAACACGTCCAGATGGTGAAAGCCGCCCTGCCCCAGCCCCAGCCCCTCGCGCAGTTCGGGCACCGTCAGGGCCAGCAGCTCCAGCCCTTCCAGGCGCAGAAGGCCGCGCGCTGCCTCTGGGTGGGCCAGCAGGGCGTGCAGTTCGTCGCGCACCCGTTCCGGGGCCGGCAGGGGTAAGGCGCCGCGCGCCAGTTCGGCCGCCACCTCATGCACAGTGCGTTCCGTGTCGCCTTCCAGCCGGAACCCCAGCGTGGCTTCAAAGCGCGCCGCCCGCCACGCCCGCAGGGGATCGGCGCGCAGGTTCTGGGGCGAGACCATGCGCAGCCGCCGCGCCCGCAGGTCGCGCACGCCACCCGTGGGGTCCAGTACCTGCCCCGCCGCGTCTATCCCAATGGCATTCACCGTGAAGTCGCGCCGCCAGAGGTCGGCCTGCACGTCGCCCGGCAGTGGCACCAGATCGTGCTGCACGCCGCCCGGGGCATGGACCCGCCAGTAGCCGCGTTCGTCGTCCAGGGCAAAGGCCGCGCCCCCGGTGGTGGCCGCCAGTGCCAGCGCCGCCGCCCTGGGGTCGGGCACCGCCCAGTCGTAATCCTTGGCGGCCACCCCGCGCAGCCAGTCGCGCGCCGCGCCGCCGACCAGCAAGGCGCCGGGCGGAAAGGGTGGCAGGGGGGGGCGGCGGCGAAACATGGGCGCATGCTACGCGCCGCCGCTGCGGGTGGGCATCGGCCATCTGGCGGTGCGGGCAAAGGGGGGGACAGCCGCGCCGCGCTTGCCAAGCCCGGAAGGCTCTGCTACAGTGCCGGGCGCTGAGGGGGCTTAGCTCAGCGGGAGAGCATCCGCTTTGCAAGCGGAGGGTCTGGGGTTCGAATCCCCAAGCCTCCACCAAAGAAAAGACCGCGCCTAGTGCGCGGTTTTCTTTTTGGCTTTCCCTCCATGGGACGGTGCTGTGACCAACCATATCGCTATATATATATGTCAAACGAGTTAGACATTTAGTCGACCAAGCGTCTTACCCCCATTGTAGGTGTTAACAACTTCGGAGACAAGATTCGCCCCCTGGGACGATAAAAATTTCGAGTTAGACCACGTGAGTTTTAACGTCCCTGCTGAATATCTCACCTGATGTCGTCTGCAGAGACATATGATGCATAAGCACCAACTTTCGTTAACGAAAGTCCACAGCCGTGGTGGTGCTATGAATTCGATCCTAGTGGTCTCTGCCGGCCAAGGCTGCCCCTAGGTTTCTCGGTCATGGGTCCAACACGGACGATGGATCCGAGAGGAGAGAGAACATGACGAACAAGGAATTGCATGAACGCGTCATGCGAGCGACACAGCAAATGGTCCAAGTTCTTGAGGGTGCAGGTGGCCGCATGCCATCACAGGCACTGATGGATACCGTGGTCCAGAATAATCGGGGTACCCGAGCGGTTGACGCCGAACTGGCTATGTACTACCTGATGGATCAGAAGCAACTGGTACGCGTGCGTGATGGCGTGAAGTACACGGCAGCTGCCCAGTGAAGCAGTAAAATGGGGGTATGACCTCCAGAAATATTAGACTTCACACGCAGAGTTCCGGGGATGACCCCCGGAACTCTTTTCAGCGTGATCGCGATAGGATTCTCTATAGCGAGTCGCTCCGGCGTTTGGGCGGCATCACACAGGTGATCAGCCCTCATGACCATACGTTCCATAATCGGTTGACCCATACTATTGAGGTTTCTCAGATAGGACAGCGGATGGCTCAGTACCTCCTAAATGAGCTCCCTGATGGAGATAAGCGTAGGGAGCTCATTTCTCCTGACGTGGTCGAGGCTGCTTGTTTAGCTCATGATTTAGGTCACCCTCCCTTTGGGCATGTTGCAGAAAAGACTCTTGATAACCTGAGTATTGCTGCGGCCAAAGAGCGAGGTATCGAGAATTTTGAAGGGTTTGAAGGCAATGCTCAATCCTTCAGAATTGTGACTCGCCTAGCTCTTCGGAAACTTAACGTCCCTGGCCTTGACCTAACGCGAGCTACTTTAAATGCCATTTTAAAGTACCCTTGGCCAAGAAGTGGTCCTAAAGGAAGTTCCAAGTATAAAAAGTTTGGCGCATACAGGGATGATATGGAGGCCTACCGGTTTGCTCGAGAAGGAACACATGGGGAAGGCCATGAACCGAGATCTTTAGAAGCTCAAATTATGGATCATGCAGATGCGATTGCTTACGCGGTGCACGATCTGGTTGACTTTTATAAGGCTGGTCTAATTCCTATGCACTATTTGACCAGCCGAGAAGGAATGCAGGAGTTTTTTGATTCTTATTCGAAAGATATACTTGAGGGTACAAATATGAGCGCTGAGGATGCGCAAAAATACCTTCTTGAGAATATAGACTTTAGGCGTAGGCCTTATGATGGGTCACTTGAAGAGCAGTTGGCACTAATTAGCTGGTCGGGTGCGCGTATCAATCAGCACATTAGACCAAAAAGCATCACCGATGCGGAAGATCCTGGCCTAGAGGTCGATTGGGAACCAATGCGACTTGGTCACCCTCCTATTCTTAGGATACCTAGTGAAAAGCTTCTTCAGATTAATTTTCTGAAGAAGATTATATGGCATTACATAATTGATCGACCGCAATTGGGAACTCAACAGCACGGGATGCGTAAGATAATCAAAGGTCTCTTTGAAACTTACTATGAGACGATAATAACTCCTGAAATTGGGGATGAACGCATTATTCCTCAATCTTTACGGGGAATATTCGATGAAATCAAGGGTGAGAAAAACACTCGGGATGATCATGAGCGGCAGATCCGCCTTGCTGTCGACATTGTTGCGAGTCTATCTGATGGGCAAGCGCTTGAGATGTATAAGCGTCTAATCGGAGTAGATCCAGGGAAGATTACTGATTTCATAGCAAACTAATCTTCAAGAGATCAAAGGGGCAACTAAGTTGGCTCCTTTAGTTAAAATTCAGGCTATTTCAAAGAGAATTCGGAGCGGATTATGAGCCTACTAAGGTCAATGGCCCACTCTCGCTCTGATAGACCGGGCGGTACACGTTCGCTGTGAAGCTGGGCCGCGAATGCCCCAGCTTCTCGCTCACCACTTCCAGTAGCACGCCCTGGCGCAGCATCAGCGAGGCATGCGTATGCCTCAGCCCGTGCACCGTAGCCTCCTGTCCCATCTTGAAATGGGAAGGCTGAACTTCTTGCTTTGGGATTACGGAAAGAGGCGATATATCCGTAAGCAGCGCCTCGCCCCCGCCTTCCCTGTCATCCTCCGAAGGCTTACGCCCCTGCCGGCTGCACCCTGTTCACATTGGGCAGCGCCGCGCGGCCTGCCCTTCTACACTGCGGGTCAACCTGTTCCCTTTCCCTAAGGAGGCCCGCGCATGACCCAGTATGTAAACCCCGATCTGCAGGGCGACTCGCCCGCCTGGCTCAGTTTTATCTGGATTGCCTTTCTGGTCAGCCTCTGCCTGCTGCTGCTGGGCATCTACTTCATTCCGGTGAACTGGTGGATCAAGGGCTACCTGTACATGGGCACCCTGTTCCTGACCGCCAGCACGCTGACCCTCAGCAAAAGCCTGCGCGACAAGCACGAGCACGAGCGGCTGGTCAACCGCGTGAAGCACGCCCGCACCGAGCAGGTGCTGAGCAAGTACGAAAGCTGAGCCCGTCGTCCTTAAGCGCAGCCTGAGCAGCGCACCATCCCTGCCTCACCGGGCGCTGGTGTGATGGGGTATGACCCTCCGCGCCTGCGCCGCCCTGCTGACCCTGGCCCTCTCCAGTACTGCCTGCACCCAGCTGGGCACGGGAGCAAACCCTGCGCCGGGCACCCCGCCGGGCACGAGTGGTTTGACTGTGCCGGCGGACTTCTCGGTGTCGCTGTACGCCGAGGGCTTTAAAAAGCCGCGCCTGATGGAAGTGGCGGGTAACGGCGACGTGCTGCTCAGCGACACCGGGGCCGGCACTGTGTACGTGCTGCCCGACCGCAACCGCGACGGGGTGGCCGACAGCAAAGAGGTATACGCCAGCGGCCTGAACCAGCCGCATGGTCTGGCGCTGCACGGGGGCTTCCTGTACGTGGCGAACACCGACGGCGTGGTGCGCTTTCCCTACGCGGCCGGCGACCTGAAGGCCAGCGGCCCCGCGCAGCCGGTGGTGGCGCTGCCCGGGGGCGGCGGCCACTCCACCCGCACCGTGGTCTTTGGGCCAGACGGGCGCATGTATGTTTCGGTGGGCAGCACCTGCAATGTCTGCGAGGAAAGCGACGCCCGGCGCGCCGCCGTCTGGGTATACGACGCGGATGGCAAAAATGGCCGCCTGTACGCCAGCGGCCTGCGCAACGCGGTGGGGCTGGAATGGTTTGGTGGGCAGCTCTACGCCACCAACAACGGCCGGGACCAGCTGGGCGACGACCTTCCACCTGAAGCCTTCTGGCGCCTGACCGACGGCGGCTTTTATGGCTGGCCCTACTGCTACCCCACCCAGGCTGGGCAGCCGCAGGTGTGGGACAGCAATTTTGGCCGCCGCACCGCCGCAACCTGCACGGGCGCCGCCCCGGCCCTGGCACTGACCACCGCGCACTCGGCGCCGCTGGGGCTGGCCTTTTACACCGGTAAGACCTTCCCGGCCCGCTACCAGGGGCAGATGTTCGTGGCGCTGCACGGCAGCTGGAACCGCACGGAGAAGAGTGGCTACAAGGTTATCACCGTGGACCCCCAGAGTGGCCAGACGGCGGATTTCCTCACCGGCTTCCTGAAGGGCGGCGCGGTCAGCGGGCGCCCGGTGGACCTCGCCGTGGCCGCAGACGGCGCGCTGCTCCTCACCGACGACGGCGCCGGCAAGGTGTGGCGCATTCAGGCCCGCTGAGCCTTTGCCTACACCCCACGGCCCACAACCCACCTCCCTTTTTGCCAGGGCGCGCTAGACTCGGGGGCGTGTTTGTTCCCGCTGCACCGCCGCTCCTCGCTTCTGTGCCGGGACGGGCCGCCCTGCTGGCGCCCGGCGCCGCATGAAGCTCAGCCGACTGCCACCCGGTTTTGCGCTGGACACCGCCGCCCAGGGGCTGGCCCTGCGTGAAGAGGCGGTGCAGGACACCGTGCGCACCTGGACCGATCTGGGCTGGCACGCCGAGGCCAATGTCCACGACGACGGCGCGGTCTACCACGCCACCGTGGACCTGCTGCCGCCCCCGGACCCGCAGCTGCGCGGCTCCAGCTGCACCTGCGGGCGCTACCGCTGCCGCCATGTGGCCGCGCTGGTCCTCGCCACCGATCCTCCCCCCGGCCCCCGCCCGGTGCCCAAAGAGGTGCCGGCCGAGGCGCCTCCCACCGAAGAACCCCTGGACGCCCGCACCCAGCAGTGGCTGGCGTCGTTCAGCGAGACACAAACGCCGGGCCGGGGCCGGCAGTTCGAGCTGCGCTATGTGCTGCGGCTGCTGCCCCCGGCCACGGCGGGCGGCGGGCGGCGCGTGGCGGTCAAACTGGTGCGCCTGCCCCTGCGCAGCGCCGAAGGGCCCGACCTGCGCGGCGCCGAGCCCTACGCCCTGCCGCGCACGCTGTCCACGGCCCCTGCCTTTGCCCGGCGCGACGCGGGGCTGCTGCGGCTGCTGGAGGTGGCGGCCACCCCCACCCACGAACCCGGGCGCTGGCAGGAAGAGCTGCACGCCCTGAACGACCACCCGGCGGCCGATCTGCTGCTGGAGGAGCTGCTGGCCACCGGCCGCCTGTGCTGGGAGCGCCCCGAACAGCCCCTCACCCGGGGCCCGGTGCTGGCCGGGCAACTGGCGTGGCTCTCCGACGCCCGGGGCGCCCAGACGCCCACCCTGCATGTCGAGGACCACCCCGACGCTCAGGTGTTGCCGGCGCCCAAGCCCTGGGCGGTGCTGCCCGGTGCGCTGACGCTGTGCCGCGTGCAGACGGGCGCCCCGGCCGAAACGGTGGCCCGCTTTCTGTCGGGGCCCACCCTGCCGCCCGCGCAGGCGGTGGCGCTGGCCCACGCGATCACCGCTTCGGGGCTCAACCTGCCTATCCCGCACACGGTCCAGGTGCGCGAGGAGCGCCTGCCGTACACCCCGCAGCTGCACCTGCTGGCCCGGCCCGCCACCCACCACGCCTACAGCGGGGCCCGCACCGCCGTGACCCTCCCGGTGGCCGAACTGCGCCACGCATACGCGGGCCTGACGGTCCCCGACCACCAGGACAGCGGCGCGGGGCCGGCGGTGTTCCGAGGCGGGGTGCTCACCCGGGTCAGCCGCGACCCGGCCGCCGAGCGTGAAGCGGCGCGCAGCGTGGCGCTGGCCGGCTTCATGACCCTGGAAGAGGCGTACGGCCACGACTACACCCTGCCCGACGCCGAGCGCCTGCTGACCCTGGGCGACGAGGCCGCCTGGATGGCCTTTTTGCAGGGCGGCGGACGCGCGGACCTGGAAGCGCAGGGCCTGAGCATCCACCTGCACCCGGATTTTCCGCTGAACTACGCCGAAATCACCGACTGGTACGGCGAGGCCGACGACAGCCACGGCGGCTGGTTCACCCTGGACCTGGGGATTGTGGTGGACGGCCAGCGCCTGTCGCTGCTGCCCATCCTGGCCGACCTGATTGCCCGGCAGCCGCACCTCTTTACCCCCGAGGCCCTGGCCGAATTGCCCGACGACGAGGTGCTACACGCCGCCCTGGACGACGGCCGCCGCGTGGCCCTACCCGCCGGGCGGGTGCGCGCCATTCTGGGCGTGCTGGTTGAGCTGAACCTGCGCGACCTGCCCCCCGGGCCCCTGCGGCTGCCCCTGCTGGACGCTGCCCGGCTGGCGCAGCTGGAAGAAGCGGTGCAGGCCCGCTGGCTGGGCGCCGAGCGCCTGCTGGACCTGGGCCGCCGCCTGCGCGACTTTACCGGCGTGCGCGACGTTGAGCCGCCCCAGGGCCTGCGGGCCGAACTGCGTCCCTACCAGCTGCAGGGGGTGGCGTGGCTACAGTTTCTGCGCGAGTACGGCGTGGGCGGCATCCTGGCCGACGATATGGGGCTGGGGAAGGCGCAGCCCCTGGACGCCCGCGTGCTCACGCCGCTGGGCTGGCGCCGCATGGGCGACCTGCAGGTGGGTGACCATGTGATCGGCCGCGATGGCCGCCCCACCCGCGTGATCGGGGTCTATCCGCAGGGCCGGCGCCCCATCTACCGCGTGACCCTCACCGACGGCGCCAGTGTGGAGGTGGATGAAGAGCACCTGTGGGCGGTCAATACCCCGGTGCGCAAGCGGCGCGGCCTGCCTGAACAAGTGCGGACCACTGCTCAGATTCACGCCTCCCTGACCGACGCGGCCGGCAACCTGAAGCACTACCTGCCCCTGGTAGACGCGGTGCAGTTTGCGCCGCAAGACCTCCCCGTTGACCCCTACACCCTGGGGGCGCTGCTGGGCGACGGCCACCTGACCTACGGGTTGGGGATCACCTCCGAGGACGAACTGGTGGGCGCCCTGGCCCTGCCGGCGGGCGTGGAGGCGCGGCAAGCTGAACGGCTGACGGCGCGTGTCAGCACGTACCGCCTCGTGGCTGGAGGCCGCTGGACCCCCAATCCCCTCAAAGACGCCCTGCGTGCCCTGGGCCTGCACCGCTGCAACAGCCACACCAAATTCATTCCCGAACCCTACCTGCGCGGCAGTCCCGAGCAGCGGCTGGCGCTCCTGCAGGGCCTGCTGGACACAGACGGGCACGCGGGCGTGGTCGTGGAGTACAGCAGCGTCTCGGAGGCGCTGGCGCGCGGCGTGGTGGAACTCGTGCAGTCGCTGGGGGGCACGGCCCGCCTGCGGCGCAAGGCGACCACCCATGTGTACCGGGGAGAGCGGCGCACGGGGGAGACCTGGCGGGTGACCCTCAAGTTGCCACCGGCACTGGACCCTTTCCGCCTTGCGGCCAAGCTCGCCGCGTACCGGCGGCCCAGCAAATACCCGCCCAGCCGGGGCATCCGCACCATCGAGTACGTGGGTGAAAAAGAGGCGCAGTGCATCGCCGTGGCCGCCGCTGACCGGCTGTATGTCACCGAGGGCTATATCGTCACCCACAACACTGTCCAAACCCTGGCCCACCTGCTGCTGGAAAAGGAATCGGGCCGCGCAGACCGCCCCAGCCTCGTGGTGGCGCCCACCAGCGTGATTGGCAACTGGCAGGCCGAGGCCGCCAAGTTTGCCCCGGCCCTGCGCGTGCTGACCCTGCACGGCAAGGACCGCCGCGCGCTGTTTGCGCAGATTCCCGGGCATGATCTGGTGCTCACCACCTACCCGCTGCTGCCGCGCGACATCACCGAACTGGGCGCAGGCGAGTACCACCTCGTCATTCTGGACGAGGCCCAGAACATCAAGAACACGCGCACGGCGGCGGCCAAGGCGGCGGGCAGTCTGCCGGCCCGGCACCGGCTGGCCCTGACCGGCACCCCGCTGGAAAACCACCTGGGCGAGCTGTGGTCGCAGTTCAATTTCCTGGCGCCAGGGCTGCTGCACGACGAAAAGACCTTCCGCGAGCTGTACCGCACGCCCATTGAAAAGCGGGGCGAGGCCAGCCGCCGCGCCGCCCTGGCCGCCCGGGTGCGCCCCTTTATCCTGCGCCGCGAGAAGCGCGACGTGGCCCGCGAACTGCCCCCCAAGACCGAGATTCCGGTGCGCGTGACCCTGGACGGCGATCAGCGCGACCTGTACGAAACGGTGCGCGTGACCACCGAGGCGCGGGTGCGCGAGGAACTGCGCGCGCGCGGGCTTTCGCGCAGCACCATCGCCATTCTGGACGCGCTGCTGAAACTGCGCCAGGCCGCCACCGATCCCCGGCTGGTGAAGCTGGAGGCCGCGCGCGGCGTGCAGGGCAACGCCAAATTCGAGTGGCTGCAGGCCCACCTCCCCCAGATGGTCGAGGAGGGCCGCCGGGTGCTGGTGTTCAGCGGTTTTGCCACCCTGCTGCGCCACCTTGAAGACTGGCTGCGCGAGGAAGGCCTGCCGTACTCCATGATCACCGGCAGCACCCAGGACCGCCAGAGCCAGATTGACGCCTTCCAGAGCGGCAAAACCCATGTGTTCCTGATCACCCTGAAGGCGGGGGGCGTGGGCCTGAACCTTACGGCGGCCGACACCGTGATTCACTACGACCCCTGGTGGAACCCGGCCGCCGAGGACCAGGCCACCGACCGCGCCTACCGTATTGGGCAGGACAAGCCGGTGTTCGTCTACAAGCTGATTGCGGCCGGCAGTGTGGAGGAGCGCATTCTGGACCTGCAGGCGCGCAAGGCCAGTCTGGCGCGCGGGGTGCTGGACGGCGGCCTTAGCGACGCCACGCAGCTCACCGCCGCCGACCTGGACCGCCTGTTTGCCCCACTGGAAGACCTGGAACTGCCCGGACCAGCCGAGGTGGTGGAGCAGGGCTGAGGGGAAAGGGCCAGGCAGCGTGGAGCAATGCTTTGACCCTGGGCTGAAGGTGTCCACTGCCCCGCCTCCACCCGCGCCCAGCCACCTCCCCGCACTGTGTAGACAGCCGCCCGCGTGACGGCCGGCGCCCGCCAGCCCCGCCGCGCTATCCTGCTTGCCATGACAGCCGGCATGTGGTGGTGGCCCAGTTTCGCCTGGGACTGACTGCTGTTGCCGTTTTAAGCCGCGCCCAGGTGGACTGTAAGCCACCGGGCGCTTTTTCATGTGCCGCACAGGAGACCCATGACCCAGCCTGACCCCGCCGCCCCTTCGCTGGCCGCCCCGCCCCTGGCCGTCGCCGTGCAGGAACTCAATGCCGACCTGGACACGCCGGTGACCGCCTACCTGAAAGCCGCGCAGGGCGAAACGGTGGCCTTCTTGCTCGAAAGCGTGGAGGCCGGAGAAAAGCTGGGCCGCTACTCGTTTATCGGCGTGGGCGAACAGGGGCGCTTTGAAGCCCGGGGCTCACAGGTAAGCAGCAGCGGCGTATTCGGCGACTTTGCCGGCCCCGAGGCTGACCCCCTGGCCCGGCTGTACCGCGCGGCGGTGCGCCCGGCACCCGTGCCTGCTGGGCTGCCCGCCCTGATTGGCGGCGCGGTGGGCTACGCTGCCTACGACCTGATTCGCTGCTACGAGCGCCTTCCCGACGACAACCCCGATGAACTGGGCGTGCCCGACGCCTGCTTCGTGGCGCCGCGCGGCGTGGTGATCTACGACCACCTCAAGCACCGCCTGATCGCCGTAGCCACGGCCCCCACCCAGGCCCAGGCGGACGTCGAGGTGGCGACGCTGGCCGCGCGGCTGCGGGGGCCCCTCCCGCCCGTCCCGGGCCAGACCCCGGCGCCGGCCCCCACCTTTACCAGCAACTTCACCCCCGAAGGCTTCCGCGCCGCCGTCGACAAAGCCCTGGACTATATCCGGGCGGGGGACATCTTTCAGGTGGTGCCCAGCCAGCGCTTCAGTGCCGATCTGGGGGCCGTGCACCCGTTTGCGCTGTACCGGGCGCTGCGCCGGGTGAACCCCAGCCCTTATCTGGGCTACCTGCAGCTGGGCCCGGTGACCCTGGTGGCCAGCAGCCCCGAGAGCCTGCTCGCCAGCGACGGCCGCACCGTGACCACCCGGCCCATTGCCGGCACCCGCCCGCGCGGCCACACCCCCGAGGCCGACGAGGCCCTGGCCGCCGAACTGCTGGCCGATGAAAAGGAACGCGCCGAACACCTGATGCTGCTGGACCTGGGCCGCAACGACCTGGGCCGGGTGAGCGCCTACGGCACGGTGCGGGTGCACGACGCCTTTGCCATTGAGCGCTACAGCCACGTGATGCACATCGTCTCCAGCGTGACCGGGCAGCTGCGGGGGGACCAGACCCCGCTGCACGCCCTGGCCAGCGTGCAGCCGATGGGCACGGTTTCGGGCGCCCCCAAGATCCGCGCCATGCAGATCATTGACGAACTGGAACCCGTGCGGCGCGGGCCCTACGGGGGCTCGTTTGGCTACATCGCCTTTGACGGCAGCCTGGACATGGCCCTGACCCTGCGCACGATGGTGATTGCCGCTGGGCGCGTGCACATTCAGGCTGGGGCCGGCGTGGTGGCCGACAGCGACCCGGCGGCCGAGGAGCAGGAGACGCGCAGCAAGGCGGCGGCGCTGATGCGGGCGGTGGAGATGGCGGCTGGGGGGCTGTAAGTGGGGAGTGGTCAGTGGTGAGTGGAAAAAGCACGGGTGTGCCAGGAAGTGTGCAGGATCTGGTGATTTGGCAGGAAGGCATGCAAGTGGTTGAAGACGTCTATGGTGTCACGGCCCGGTGGCCGGGGTCCGAACTCTATGGCCTGACCAGTCAGGCTCGCCGGGGTTCCGTCTCGATTCCGGCCAATATCGCAGAAGGTGTGGGTCGTGGATCAGCGGGAGAACTCGCCCGCTTTTGCCGTATTGCTCTGGGCTCGACGTACGCACTGATGACGCATCTGGAGCTGGCCCAAAGATTGAAGTTTTCGAACCCAGAAGAGCTCCAGCCTCTCCTCACAGCACTCTCCCTTCTGATGCGCCGCATCAGCCGCTTCGTCCACGTTCAGGAGGCCCGCAGATGACGTCCACCCATCCACTCCCCACTCCCCACTCTCCACTGACCATCCTCCTGATCGACAACTACGACTCCTTTACCTACAACCTCGTGCAGTACTTCGGCGAGCTGGGCTGCGAGCTGACGGTGTGGCGCAACGACGCGTTCACCCTGGCCGACGTGCAGGCCCTGAACCCCGATGCCATCGTGGTCTCGCCGGGGCCGTGTACGCCTGCGGAGGCCGGCCAGAGCGTGGAGGTCATCCGTGAACTGGGCACCAGCTACCCCGTGCTGGGCGTGTGCCTGGGGCACCAGAGCATCGGCGCCGCGTTTGGGGCGCAGGTGGGGCGGGCGCGCCGGCCCGTCCACGGCAAAACCAGCCCGCTGCGGCACGACGGCACAGGCCTGTTTGCCGGGCTGCCGGAAGCCGTGACCGTGACCCGGTACCACTCGCTGGTGGTGCGCGACCTGCCGCCCGAACTGGTGGCGACCGCCTGGATCACCGACCCCGAAGAGGAGATCGTGATGGCGCTTCGTCACCGCGACCACCCCATTTTCGGCGTGCAGTTTCATCCCGAAAGTCTGGCCACGCAGGGCGGGATGGACATGCTGCGCAACTTTCTGGCGCTGGTGCGCGAGCATCGGGGGATGACGGGGCAAGGCAGTGGGGCCGGGGCATGATCGCCATGCACGCGCGGCTGATGAACGGCGAACGGCTCTCGCAGACTGAGGCGGCGGCCTTTATGCGCGAGGTGATGACGGGCGACCTGGGCGGCGTGCGGCTGGCGGCGGCCCTGGCGGCCCTGCGGGTGCGCGGCGAAACCCCGGAGGAAATTGCGGGGTTTGCCCAGGCCATGCGCGAGCACGCCGTGCGGGTCAATGTGCACCCGCGCGAGGTGCTGCTGGACGTGGTGGGGACCGGGGGCGACGGCGCCCACACCTTCAACATCTCCACCACCACCGCGTTCGTGGTGGCTGGAGCGGGGGTGCCAGTGGCCAAGCACGGCAACCGCGCTGCCAGCAGCCGCGCGGGCAGCGCCGACGTGCTTGAAGCCCTGGGCGTGAATCTGGACGCCCCGCGCGAGGTGGTTGAAGACGCCATCAACACCCTGGGCGTGGGCTTCATGTTCGCCCGCAACTACCACCCCGCCCTGCGCCACGCCGCGCCGGTGCGCTCGGAGCTGGCCGCCAGAACGGTGTTCAACATTCTGGGGCCGCTGGCGAATCCGGCGGGGGCCACCCATCTGGTCGTGGGCGTCTTCAAGCCCGAACTGACCCGCACCCTGGCCGAAGTATTGCGGCTGCTGGGGGCCAGTGGCGCCACGGTGGTGCACGGGCATGGCCTGGACGAATTCACCGTGTGCGGCGTGAACACCGTGGCGGGCCTGCGCGGCGGCGAGGTGATTGACCGCGAGATTCACCCCGAAGAGGCTGGGGTCAGTGTGCACCCGCGCGAGGCCCTGGTGGGCGGCACCCCGGCCGAGAACGCCGAGATCACCCGCGCCCTGCTGACCGGCGGCGGCACCCCGGCGCAGCGCGACATCGTGGCGCTGAATGCCGGCGCGGCCCTGCGCACGGCGGGCCGGGCGGAGAGCATCCGCGAAGGCGTGGCCCAGGCCCGCGAGGTCATGAATGAGGGCCTGGGCTGGGCCGTGCTGCAGCGCTACGCGGCCCACACCCAGCGCGGCGTAGTCAGGCTGTAGCCTGCTGGCAATGCTCCTTTTTCCGGCCGAGCCGTTTTCCGCCCGCACGCCCGACGAGGCGTACCGCGCCGAACAGCAGGCGGCGCAGGCCCTGGACCTGCCCACGGCCCTGCTGGATTTCGAGTCGCTTCTGGAAGGAGACCTGCCGCGCGCCCTGCGCGGCGTGCCAGCGGGGGAGGGCGTAGCAATCTTTCGCGGCTGGATGATGGCGCCAGAGGTGTACGGGGCCCTGTTCATGGCCCTGCAGGCGCGGGGGTGGACGCTGATCAATACGCCCGCGCAGTACCAGCACACCCACTGGCTGCCGGCCTCGTTTCATCACATCGCGGACGTGTCACCCGAGACAAAATGGGTGCCCGCCGTAACCCCAGAGGCGCTGAACTGGGCCGAGGTGGACGCGGCGCTGCGGGCCTTTGGCGCTGGCCCACTGATCGTCAAGGACTACGTGAAGTCGCGCAAACACGAGTGGACCCAGGCCTGCTTTCTTCCCGACGCCGCCGACCTTGACCATGCCCACGCGGTGATTCGCACCCTGGCCGAGCGGCAGGGCCGCAACTGGCAGGGCGGCCTGGTGCTGCGCCGCTTTGAGGCGTTTGGGGCGCTGACCCAACATTCCCGCAGCGGCATGCCCCTGACCCGCGAGTACCGCGCCTTTGTGCTGGACGGTCAGCCGGTAGTGGAGGCCGAGTACTGGGACGAGGGCGACTACGGGGCCCAGGCCCTCCCAGGGCCGTGGCTCTCCGTCATCGCCGCCCGGGTGGACAGCCGCTTTTTCACCATTGACCTTGCCCAGCGTGAGGACGGCGAATGGCGCGTGGTGGAACTGGGCGACGGGCAGGTGGCCGGGCTGCCGGAGCGGGTGGACCCAGAAATCCTGTATGCCGCGTTGGCACAGCGCCTGGCCCGCTGATCCTTACGTTGACCCTTCTTCAGCTGGCTTGGTGTCCTGCCGGCTTAGGGCCGCCGCGTTCCGCAGCATCCAGGGCTGAAGGGGCAACTCGCCCAGCCAGTCCTGCACCGTGGGGATGCGGCCCAGGTCTTCCAGCACATGCTGCTCGCCAATCAGGCGGGTGGGCACCTGTTTGCCGTCGCTGGCGCGGCGGATGGTGGGGCCAAAAAACTGCTCGCACAGGAAGATGCCAAAGCTGCTGTGTAGCAGGGCGCGGTGGCGCACATCGGCCAGGTGGCCCTTGGTCTGGTCGAACCAGCCATGAACGGCCACATAGTCGTCGGGCACGCCGCCAAAACGGCGGGCACTGCTCTGCGCGTGGTGCCAGGGATGCGCCATCAGAGCCCCACGTCTGTAGCATAGTCCCGCCCGAACAGCCGGGTAATGCGGTTCAGGCGCGCGGCGGCAGGGTCGTCCAGCAGAGGCGGTTCCATTTCCCCCCGCTCGTCGAAGGCCGGCGCGGCAAAGGGGCGCTCGGGGGTCTGGGCCAGCTCGGCCTGCGCCTGCATCAGCTCTGCCGCCGTCAGTGGCGCCTCAAGAATCCCAAACAGGGTCAGGTTCAGCACCCCTATGATCTGGTCGGCCTGTTCGTCCGTCAGGGTCTGGGGCAGCGCGTCACCCGCTTTGGTCGCCAGCACCGATGCCAGCGGCTCATCTACAAGTGCTTCCAACTCAGCAAAAAGGCCACTCTGCTCCTCGTCCAGAAGCAGGTCGGATGCACCGGCGCCGCGCAGGGCTTGGCGGGTCAGCTGCCGCACGGCGGCTTCGGCCTGCTCGCGGTCCGCGTACAGCCCCGCCGGGTTGGCCACCGTCAGGTCATTGTCCGCGTCCAGCACGGTGTAATACTCGTCCTCATAGATCGAATACAGATGAGTGACCAGATAAGCTGTCTGGTGGGCGTGCATAGGATTAATATTACGTTGTAAACATAATCGTGTCCAGGGGAGGCCCTCTGGCCTGCGGTTCCATGAATTAGCCTTCGCGGTGTAGGCCATAGCTGCGTCCAAACAGGCGGGTTACGCGTTCCAGGCGCTGCACCGCCTCGTCCTCGGCAAAGTCCTCAAGGAAGTCGTTGAACTGCCACTCACCTGGGTGGTCAGGCGTGCTGTCCAGGAGCTGCTGCGCCTGCGTCACCTGCTCAGCGTCCAGGTCGGCTTCCAGAATGCCGTGGGTGGAGGGCAGGCCCAGGTCATCACGAATGGCCTGCAACTCCTCATCGCTGAGGAACACGAAGGGCTGCTGGTGTTCGCCGTACACCATCCCCGCCAGCACGGCCCGCAACCTCTCATTGAGGGTGCTGTCCTGTGGCGGCTGGCTGTCCTGGTAGGCCCGCAGACGTTCGCGGCTGGCCTCGTCCAGAATCAGAGTGTCCGTGTGGGCCTGGCGCAGTTCGTCCAGACTCTGCTGCTCGCAGGCGGCCTGAGCCGCGTTCAGCGTGGTATAGATGCCCGCCGGATTCACATATGAAGCGGCGGCGGCCTCATCCACCTCGCAGTATTCGTCGTTGTAAATCAGGTGGTGGCCAAAGACCAAATACCCTCGCTGAGCAGGCGTCATGCGGGTAGATTACGCTATTGGCGTAATAGTGTCCACCGCTTTATTTCGGCGGTAGCAGCAGCTTGCCTTCCAGCGGGGTGCTTAGCACGATGCTGGTGTCGCAGGTAAAACCCATGTTGATGAGCTCGGTCAGCATGGCTTCCAGCGCGCCCACGTCGGGCACCGCCACCTTCAGAATGCAGGAGTTGTCGCCCGTGACCGAGTGGCATTCCAGCACGCCGTCGTGCTTGGTGGCCCAGCGCACCAGCGTGGGGTCGTTGCGCCCGCTGTCCTGCACGCCAATAAACGCGGTGATGGTGCGCCCCAGCGGCTTGCTGGCCACGCGCACGCCGTAGCCCAGAATCACGCCCGCGTCCTCTAAGCGGCGCACCCGCTCAGTCACGGCGGGGGCCGAGAGTCCCACCCGGCGGCCCAGTTCGCGCATGCTCAGGCGCGAGTCGGTCTGCAGCTCTTGCAGAATGCGGTGGTCAAGAGGATCGAGGGCGCCGCCAGACTGTCTCATGGGCCCCACCTTAGCATTTGGAAGGTTGTGAGTGTCGTTTGCGAGCTTTCTGTGTTCCCGGCCTGCGCTTTGTATGGGTCGGCGGGCATTCCAAAGTGCTGTGCAGAACGGTGAAAATGAAGGAGAACTCAATTTCTGCTTCACCTTTTTTGCCCCGGAGGCCCCCATGCCCATTCACCCACAGGCCACAGTCCGCAGCCAGCAGATGCTGCCCCGCAACCACCGCGCCCCCAAGTGGGCCGACGTGCCCGACGAGCAGTGGTACGACTGGAAGTGGCAGCTGAAAAACCGCATCAACTCCGTGGCTGAACTCGAAGAGGTTATCCGCCTGACCCCCAGCGAGCACAAGGGTGCCAGCGCCGACGGCATCTTCCGTCTGGACATCACGCCTTACTTCGCCAGCCTCATGGACCCCGAAGACCCCACCTGCCCGGTGCGCCGTCAGGTGATTCCCACGCACCACGAGCTGGAGCCCTTTACCTCCATGATGGAAGACAGCCTGGCCGAGGACAAGCACAGCCCCGTGCCCGGCCTGGTGCATCGCTACCCCGACCGCGTGCTGATGCTGGTGACCACCCAGTGCGCCAGCTACTGCCGCTACTGCACCCGCAGCCGCATCGTGGGTGATCCCACCGAGACTTTTAACCCCGCCGAGTACGAGCAGCAGCTGAACTACCTGCGCAACACCCCCCAGGTGCGCGACGTGCTGCTCTCGGGCGGCGATCCCCTCACCCTGGCCCCCAAGGTGCTGGGCCGCCTGCTGGCCGAACTGCGCAAGATCGAGCACATCGAGATCATTCGCATCGGCACCCGCGTGCCCGTGTTCATGCCCATGCGCGTGACCCAGGAACTGTGCGACGTGCTGGCGGAAAACCACCCCGTCTGGATGAACATTCACGTCAACCACCCGCGCGAAATCACCCCCGAAGTGGCCGAAGCCTGCGACCGCCTCACCCGCGCAGGCGTGCCCCTGGGCAACCAGAGCGTGCTCTTGAGAGGCGTGAACGACCATCCCGTGATCATGCAGAAGCTGGTGCGCGAACTCGTGAAGATCCGCGTGCGGCCCTACTACATCTACCAGTGCGACCTCGTGCACGGCGCCGGGCACCTGCGCACCACGGTCAGCAAGGGCCTGGAAATCATGGAGTCCCTGCGCGGCCACACCTCCGGCTACAGCGTGCCCACCTACGTCGTGGACGCCCCCGGCGGCGGCGGCAAGATTCCCGTGGCGCCCAACTACGTGCTCTCGCACAGCCCCGAGAAGCTGATTCTGCGCAACTTTGAAGGCTACATCGCCGCCTACAGTGAGCCCACCGACTACACCGGCCCCGACATGGTGGTGCCCGAAGAGTGGCAGCGCAAGGAACCCGGCCAGAGCGGCATCTTTGGCCTGATGGAAGGCGAGCGCATCTCCATTGAACCCAAGGAGTTCAGCGAGAGCCGCAACCGCCCCGGCGCCACCGTGCACCGCCTGAACAGCCGCGAGGACAAGTGGGCCGCCCACGGCATTGGCAAAGCCGGCGCCGTCACGGACACCGCCCCCGACGGCATGGTGCAGACGCCGCAGCCCGTCGAAGGCGAAGCGCAGACTGTCAGCGGGGACTGAGGGCCGCTGGCGCGGCGTCTAAGGGTCAAAGAGTCGAAGGGTCTAAGGTCTGGTCGGTGGAAGAAACGTTTTTTCCCTTTGAGCAACTGGATGTGTATGCCTTGGCTGTGGATTTTGCGGCAGAGGTTTACCGGATGACCGCGACTTTTCCGGACACTGAGCGGTTCGGCCTGACAAATCAGATGCGCCGCGCAGCAGTTTCTGTCTCTCTGAACATTGCTGAGGGCCGTGGACGGGGCACTGACCGCGAATTCGTCCGGTTCCTGATGATGTCGCGCGGCTCGCTCTTTGAAGTCCTGAGCGCCGCCCAGATTGCCCACCGCCTGAATTAAGTACCTCGCCCCTCTCATTCCAACATTTCAGAAAAGCGCAGAAATGTTTCCATTCTCGGGGCGAGGCACTTTTTTCGCTTCTCGCTCCGCTCGGTTGATCTAAAGATCAACAGCGAGCTACTTATCTGGATGCGGACACCCTGGCCGCCCTTCGGCAGCAGGCGAAAACCATCTCGGCAAAGCTGATGACTCTGGCCAAACGTCTGAACCCCAAGCCCACATCCTCTAACGGTCAATCTCCTTAGACCCTTAGACCCTTAGACCCTTAGACGGTCTTCAAAGGAGCATGCATGACCACCCTCCCCAAACCCCGCCAGCCTGAACTCAAAACGGCCCTCCCTGGTCCCCAGACCCAGGCGATCATGGAGCGCGACCGCCAGCACCTCTCCACGTCCTATATGCGCCCGTACCCCTTCGTGCCGGACCACGGCGAAGGCGTGTGGCTGACCGATGTGGACGGCAACACCATGCTGGATTTCTTCGCCGGCATTGCCGTGAGCACCACCGGCCACGCCCACCCGCATGTCGTGAAGGGCGTACAGGAGCAGGTCACCAAGTTCACGCACGTCTGTCTCACCGACTACCCGCAGGAGATCACCACCAGCCTCGCGGAGAGGCTCGTGCAGCACGTCGAGAAACCCGGCGAGAAGTGGCGCGTGTTCTTCAGCAACTCTGGCGCCGAGGCCGTGGAAGCCGCCGTCAAGCTGGCGCGTAACCACACCGGCCGCCAGCACATCATCTCCACGATGGGCTCGTTCCACGGGCGCACCTACGGCGCGATCACGCTGACGGGCTCCAAGACCAAGTACAAGCGCGGCTTTGGCCCGCTGCTGCCGGCCGTGTCGCATGTGCCCTACCCCAACCCCTTCCGCCCGCCGCTGGGCTCCACCCCCGAAACCTGCGGTCAGGCGGTGCTGGAGCACATCGAGTCGCTGTTCGTGGGCATCCTGCCGGCCGATGAGGTGGCGGCGATCATCGTGGAGCCCATGCAGGGCGAGGGCGGGTACATCGTGCCGCCCGCCGACTTCCTGCCCGGCCTGCGCGCCCTGTGCGACAAGTACGGCATCATGCTGATTTTCGACGAGGTGCAGGCGGGCATGGGCCGCACGGGCAAGATGTTTTCCTTCCAGCACTTTGACGTGCAGCCCGACATCATCACGTCGGCCAAGGGCATTGCCTCGGGGATGCCGCTGGGCGCGCTGCTGGCCAAAGAAAGCGTGATGACGTGGCCGGTGGGCTCGCACGGCAGCACCTACGGCGGCAACCCGGTGGCGGCGGCGGCCTCGCACGCCACGCTGGACCTGCTGGAAGGCAAGGTCAAGCACCCCGGCTGCGGCGAGAGCCTGATGCAGAACGCCGCCGAAGTGGGCGAGTACATCATGGCCGAACTGAAGGCCATGCAGGCCGAATTCCCCTTCCTGGGCGACGTGCGCGGCAAGGGCTTGTTCATTGGCCTGGAGTTCGTGAAGCCTGACGGCAGCCCCGACGGTGCCCTGCGCGACCGCGCCTCGATGGCGATGTTCGAAAAGGGCCTGCTGAACCTGGACTGCGGCGAGGCCGTCATCCGCATCAGCCCGCCCCTGATCCTGACCAGGGAAGAGGCCGCCACCGGCCTGCAGATCATGCGCGAGACCCTGCGCGAACTGAAGTAAGGAACGCAGAGCGTGGAGCGTGGTGGGGACAGCCCCCGGCCACGCTCCACGCTTTGCGTTAGCCCCCGCTGGGCGCCGGGCCCGGGTCCGCCTCGGGCATCAGGGTCCAGTCGTCGGTGGGGAGGGCGCCGCTGGTCAGGTGGAAGGTGACGTCCAGCTCGGCGCCGCTGCTAAGGCTGGTCATGTCCAGGGTCAGTTTGTTCCAGCCTTGTTTCAGCGGGCCTTCCATGCGCGTGGTCATTCGGGTGCGGACGCCGTGGTCGGTCCACTGGCAGGTCTGGGTGCCGTTCATCGCGGTGGGGCGCTCGGCGTAGTACAGCAGGCCCTGCTGGGTGCGGGCCGGCGCGGTGGGCTGGGCTTCATTGGGCGTGCTGACCACCACAGGCACCACCACGCCGCTTTTCGTGGCCTTTACGCTCAGGGACAGCTGCACCACGCGAATGGTGGGGTCCCCCAGCTTCACGCTGCCGGTGCAGGCGGCCCCTGGAACCGGCGGGGGCAGGGTGGCCGGCAGGGGGTCCTGGGGCACAGGGGGCAGCAGGCTGCGGTCCAGCGTGGCGGGCAGCGTCAGGGCAAACCGGCCGCCCGACTGAAGGGGCGCGCTGGCGATGACCGGGCTGACCCCGGCCACACTCGCGATCCGGGCCTCCACCTGCCCCCCGCCGCCCCGCCACGGCACCGTAAAGAGGCCCGTGTCGGTGTCGTCCGACTGCTCTTTCAGGGTGCCGCTGAGCACCAGCGCGCCCGGCGCCGGGCTTGAACCGGCGGCCAATGCGCCCGTGAGCGCCGTGGCCCCAAATGCCAGGGCCAGCCAGAGGGAAGAGGGCTTCACCCGCCCAGTCTAGGGCAGCGCCCCAGGCGAAGGGGCCGCCGGTCGCTGAAGCTCCTCCAGGGCGCGCAGCACCTCGGCTGGGTGGCCCACAGGATTGAGCACCCGCCAGTGCCGGGTGAGCACGCCCTGGGGGTCAATCAGGAAGGTCTGGCGCCCGGCGATGCCCAGCAACCCGCCCAGTCCGCCCATCACCCCGTAGGTGCGGCACAGGCTGCGGTCGCTGTCGGGCAGCAGAGGAAAGCTCAGCGCGCAGCTGTCGCGGAAGGCGGCCTGCTTGGCTTCGGTGTCGGTGCTCACGCCAATTACCTGGGCGCCCAGGCGCTCGAACTCGGGCAGGGCCGCTTCAAAACGCTGCGCCTCTATAGAGCAGCCGGGCGAACCCGCGCGCGGATAGAAGTACAGCACCACCCAGCGGCCCCGAAGGGCCTCCAGACTGATCTCGCGGCCATCGTCGCTGCGGCGGGTGAACGTGGGGGCGGGCTGCCCCAGCGGCGGGGTCACGCGCGGCCCCGCTGCCGAACCCCGCTGCCCCTGCGGCCCACCGCCTGCCCACACGGCATCCTACTCATGGGCCCGATTCTAGCCCCGCCCCCGCCGGTTCGTCCCCAGGCAGTTCGTAGAATGCGCCCGTGAACGCTCTGCTGGTGCCGCTGCACCCCTATGCCGGTCAGGTGGTGGTGGTGGGGATCTCGGGCGGGGCCGACAGCGTGGCCCTGCTGCGGGCGCTGCTTCTGGCCGGCGCGCGGCCCGTGGCGGCCCACCTGGACCATGCGCTGCGCCCCGGTTCGGCCGAAGACGCCGCGTGGGTGCAGGCCCTGGCCGCCGCGCTGGGGGTGCCCTTTGAAGGCACGCGGGTGGACGTGGCGGCGGTGGCCCGCCAGCGCGGCTGGAACGTGGAAGATGCCGCCCGGCGCCTGCGCTACGACTTCCTGGGCCGCGTGGGGAAAAGGCAGGGCGCCCAGGCCATCCTGACGGCCCACACCCGCCGCGATCAGGCCGAAACGGTCCTGATGGCCCTGCTGCGCGGCGAGGCGGTGCTGCGCGGCATTCCCCCGGTGCGCGGCCGGGTCCAGCGCCCCTGGCTGGAGGTGGCCCGCGCCGACCTCGAAACCTTTCTGCACGCCCTGGGCCAGGACTGGCGCGAGGACGAGACGAACGCCGACCCCGCCTACACCCGCGCGTGGCTGCGGCGCGAGGTGGTGCCGGTGCTGCAGGCCCGTTTTCCGGCCCTGGAAGACACGCTGGCCCGCGTGGCCCGCCACCAGACCCAGGACGACGAGGCCCTGCAGGCCTGGGCCGCGCGCCTGCGCCCCCACACGCCGCTGCGGGGCCAGCCGCCTGCCGTGCTGCGGCGCTGGGTGCGGGCCCAGGTGCAGCGGGCTGGCCTTGAGGTCCACGCCGGGCACCTGGACCAGCTGGCGGCGGCCCTGGGCGCGGGCGAAACCCGCCACGTCACCTTGCCGGGCGAGCGGCCCGTGACGGTCAGCGGCGGCCAGCTGGTGCTGGCGCCGCCCCAGTTTGCGGGCCCCAGCTTTCCGGTGCCTGCGGGCTGGACCCGGCGCACCCGCCAGCCCGGCGACCGCATCCGCCTGCCTGGGGGCACGCGCCTGCTCAGCGACGTGCTCACCGACCGCAAGGTGCCGCGCGGGGCCCGCGACGGGGTGCCGCTGCTGGTGTCTGCCGCGGGGGTGCAGTGGGTGGGGCTGACCCCGCCGGTCTGGGCAGTGGGCGCCCAGCAAGCGGCCCAGGTGCCCCCGGACCCCCTGCACGCCGCGATGGGCGAGGCCCTGGCCCAGGCCGGGCTGGCCGCCCAGGCCGGCGAGGTGCCGGTGGGCGCCGTGGTGCTGGGACCGGACGGCGCCGTAATCGGGCGCGGGCGCAACACCAGCCGCGAGCACGGCGACATGACCTGCCACGCCGAACTGGCGGCCCTGCGTGAAGCGGCCCGCAGCCTGGGCACGCCGTATCTCACGGCGTGCACCCTGGTCGTGACCCTGGAACCCTGCCCCATGTGCCTGGGCGCCGCCCTGGAAGCGAGGATCGGGCACGTGGTGTACGGCGCCGCCAACCCCAAGGCCGGGGCGCTGGGCGGTGTGCAGGATCTGCTGGCCGCCCACTGGGGCCACACGCCACAGATCACGGGGGGCGTGCGCGCCCGCGAGGCTGCGCGGTTGCTGCGTGACAGTTTTCAGGAGGTCCGGACCCGGAAAAAAGCGCCGGGTTCGGCTTAGCAGCGGGTGCTGGAGGTGCTTCGGGTCTGCCGGCCCTGGGCCTGCTGGCTTCGCAGGGTCCCCAGCGCGGCTGGGGGTCGCCCCCGCAAGGGCGGCGAGGCGAACCAGAGAGAAGCCCGCGCCCGTGAGGCTGGGCGGCACGCCAGAACAGGCGCAGCGGCCCGCAGGACCGGCGGCTGGACCGAGGGGGCGCCATAGATCCCCACCCCTCTGCCCAGCCGCCTGAATGTATGCCAGTGGGTGCCAGGCGTGTTGGCCCAGGCGTCAGCTGCCGCAGCCCCCGCCGCCACACCCGCCGCCGCAACTGCTGCCGCCCCCATCGCCGCCGGAACTGCCGTCGCTGCAAGGGCTGTCGGCCGCGCTGTCTGCGCAGGAGCTTTCTGGGGCACTGCTGGCCCCGCCCATCCAGGCCCCGCCGTCGCTGCCTGTGCCAGAGGCCGGGTCGGGTCGGGGGCGGGCGGGGGTGGCCGCCGCTGTGGCCGTCTGGGCCAGCAGCAGCACGGCCACAAAGGCCCCCAGGGCGATCCACAGCGCCGCCGCGCTCCAGGCGAAGGTCAGCCCGGCGGCCACAGCCGCGATCAGCGCCAGCCCCAGACTGGTCACGCGGGCGCTGCCCTGAATCCGGCGCCGGGTTGGGGCGGCCGGTTGGGGCTGGCGCCGGGGTGCCGGCCAGAGCTCGGCCGGGGCCGCATGGCCAAACACCTGTGCGTAGGCCGCCAGGGTCTGCTGGTACTGCGCCGCAAAGCGGTCCGCGTCCCCCGGCAGGCCTTCACCGGGTTCGTGGTGCAGGGGGCGGGGCAGCAGGGGTGTCAGGCGCTCCCAGTAGTCGCGGGTGAAGGTCAGGTGCAGGTGCCACACCTCGTCCACGGCGCGCGACGGCGTGACCGGGTGTGGGCAGGTGGCCGCCAGATACACGAAGCGCAGGTACTCCTGCGCGGCGGCCTGCGTTTGCGCCCAGGTCCAGCGCTGCTGCTTCGAGAGGCGGCGCAGCAGGGCTTCAGGCAGGGCGTAGGTGCTGAGGGTGATCCACAGAGGCGAGGTGGGCAGCGGCGACAGGGCAGCGTTGACCTTCGGCTGACTGATCGTGTCGTGGTGGCTCATGGGCCGGGCTCCCTTGACGGCAGGGCGTTCGGGGCCGGCCAGGACGGCCAGCGTGCACCTTGCTCCGTCACGTGCAGGGTGCGCTTCCTGTGTCAGTCGTCGGTCAGCCCGGCCTGAAGGCCAGCGGGGGCGCGCGCCTCATCATCAGCCCGGGCTGACCCGCCAGACTGAAGCTTGTGCGGCGCCTGGGCGGCGCTGATCTGCGCGTAGGCGCCCTGCACCGCCTGGACCAGCTGCTCGCTGCTCAGCACCCCGCGCATATCCAGCAGCATGACAATCTCGTGGGGGTTCAGCGCCGGGTTCATGCAGGCGCGCAGCAGCGCGTAATGCACCACGCTGGTGCCGGGCCGCGCGCCGCCGGCGGGCGTCCACGCCACCCGCAGCTGGGGCATCAGCACGCTGGCCAGCCGCACCACCTCGGCACGCCAGCGCCGCAGTTCCTTGTGCAGCCCACCCACCGAGTGCACGCCCACGTAGTGCAGCAGTTTCGCCAGTCGCTGCGGGCGCTCCGGGTCGTTCCAGCCGGTCAGCAGCGGCACGTTCAGGCTCCGCGCCACCTCGGCGTCCAGGTCACGCACCGGGGGCGCGGCCAGCAGGTGGGTCATGCTGGCGGCGTCAATGAACACGCTGTCGGGGGCCTCTTGCACACGCTGGGGCAGCGTTTCGGCGTAGTCGCGCGACAGGCGGTGCAGGGCCATGAATTCCTCGTCCGCCATTTCCAGCAGGCCCGCCAGCCGGTAAAAGCGCCGCTGCACCTCGCGCGGAATGGCCTCGCGGTTCTTGTAGCCCAGGTCGTGCTCAATCTCGGCCCAGGCGTGCTGCAGGATCGAGCGGATCTGCACCTCGAACTTGGACCCGGCGTAGGCCGACAGGTCCGGCGTCTGCGGCGTGACCTCCACCACGTAATGCACGCCCATGTACCCGAAGCGGTCCGGGTCGTGCATCATGCTTTTGTCAATGGAGTTGTCCCAGTCCAGGGTGTGGTGTTCTTCCAGCAGGCGCGACACCAGCCCCACATCGGACTCGAAATAGGTGATCACGCGCACCGCCACAAGGTCCGTGACGTCCGAGAGGCTGGCGTAGCGCCCAGGCTTGCGCCGCAGCTTGTCTTCCAGGCTGGGGCGTTTTTTCACGCGGCCTGTGACGTGGTGGATGTTGAGCCCGGCCTCGGCAATCAACCGGGCGGTGTGCGCCACTGCCGCCTCCCGCAGGCCCTCGAAGGCAGGCAACTGGGCTTCATATGCGGCCAGCAGCCCTTCACTCATCGCCCCGCAGCATACGCCGTGCTATCCCGGGGGGCATGCGCGTTTCTCTGCCCTGCCTCGTTCTGGGTGCCGCGCTGGCCCTGTCCAGCGCGCAGGCCGCGCCCAGCGTGTACGTGGCCTACCCCCCGGACGGCCACCGGGTGCCGTATGACCACGTGATCTTGGAAGGCAGCGTGAGCCCCGGCGCGGCCCTGACCGTCAGCGGCGTGGCGGTGCCCACCGGCCCGGACGGCCTGTTCATCACCTGGTGGCCGCTGAAGGCCGGCGCCAACGCCCTGCGCTTGGTGGCGCGCCAGGGCGGTCAGAGTGTGTCGCGGGTACTGACCGTCACCCGCACGGTGCCCGCCAGCCTGCCGGCGGTGCCCACCGCCATTGCGCGCGCCAGCGTGCAGCCCGCGCAGCCCAGCGAATTCTGGGACCCGGCCGGCGACAGCCCCGCCGAACGCCGCGTGCCGGTGCGCTTTCAGGGCTCGCCGGGCGGGCAGGCCACGTTCCGGGTGGCGGGCGGCCCCGCGCAGCCCCTGACCGAGGGCCCGGCCGGCGTGTACAGCGGCGCCTACACCCTGCCCACCGGCACGGTGCTGAGGGCCGCCCCGGTGACCGTCAGCCTGCGCGGGCGCGACGGCCGCACCGTGAGCGCCACGGCCCCCGGCCGGCTGAGTAGCGCGCCGGGCACCGCCCGCACGGTGGCGCAGCCCCCCGGCAGCGTGCCGGGCCTGGGCGTGAACGCGGCGGGCACCCGCCTGACCACGCTGGACGGCCAGCCGCTGCTGTACCCGCGCGAGGACATGACCTTCCGCGCCGTGGGCCGCGTGGGCCCGGACCTACGCGTGCGGCTGGCCCCCGGCGTGGGCGCGCTGGTGACGGCCGCCCAGGTGGTGCCGCTGGACGGCACGCCCCCCGCCCCCACGGGGGGAGCCATCGCGGTCGATGCAGGGTCGGCAGCGGAGCCCCTGGTGCCGGCCCAGGGCCCTGCAGCCCTGCCCGCCACGGCCTTGCCCAACAGTGCGCCGCCCAAAACTGCTGCCCCGTCCGCCCCCGAAGTCGTGCTGCGCCTGCCCATCGGGGCCGCGCGGCCACCCTTCACCCTGGAACAGCCCTCGGCGCGGCGGGTCACGCTCGCCATGTATGGCCAGACAGCCGCGCCTTTCACGCCGCCGGCCGGGCCGCTGCCCTGGCCGCTGGAGCGGCTGGAAGTGCAATCGCTGGCCGGCGGGCTGATCACCCAGGTCAGCGCGGTGCTGGCCGCGCCACTGTGGGGTTTTACCGCCAACCCCGAGGGCGAAGACCTGCGCCTGACCCTGCGCCCGCCGCCCACGGTGGACCCGGCGCGGCCCCTGGCCGGGCGCGTGATTACCCTGGACCCGGGGCACGGTGGCAGCCAGAACGGCGGAGCGGGCAGCCTGCGCGTGCCTGAAAAGGGGTTGGTGCTGCCCATTGCCCTGCGCGCCGCCGAACTCCTGCGCGCCCAGGGGGCCACCGTGAACCTCACCCGCACGGGGGACGTGACCCTGGGGCTGGTGGAACGGGGCCTGAGTGCCGAGGCGGCGGGCAGCGACCTGCTGATCTCGATTCACGCCAACGCCCTGCCCGATGGCCGTGACCCGCGCGGGATTCGGGGCCCGGAGGTGTACTTCACCCACCCGCAGGCGCAGCCCCTGGCGGCGGCGCTGCTCTCCGCCCTGCGCGCCCGGCTGCCAGACCTGGGGCCGGGGGCAGGGCTGAAGCCCGGCGCCGACCTGGCCCTGACGCGCCCCACCACCCAGCCCAGTGTGCTGGTGGAACTGGCCTACCTGACCGACCCCGGTAACCTGCGCCTGCTCCACAGCCCCGACGGACAAGAGCGCATGGCCCAGGCCATTGCCCAGGGGGTGGCCGACCTGTACGCCGCGCAGGCGGGGGGCGCGCCGTGACCCGGCCAGACCTGCGCGCCTACCTGGGCCAGCGCGTGCGCGTGGTGGTGGACCGCCCACTGGGCTCGGTGCACCCGCGCCACCCGGACCTGCGCTACCCGGTGAATTACGGCGAACTGCCCGGTACCCAGAGCGGTGATGGCCAGCCCGTGGACGCCTACCTGCTGGGCTGGGACGCGGCCGTGCCCGAGGCCGAGGGCGAGGTGATCGCGGTCATTGAGCGCCTGAATGACGCCGAGGACAAGCTGGTGGTGGCGCGCGACGGCACCCACTGGAGTGACGACGCGATTGCGACCATCATCCGGTTTCAGGAACAGTACTTCCACACGCGGCTGGTGCGGCCTGAAGCCAGCCCGGCGCCCTCTGGCCCTTGACCGCACTGGCCCAGGCCCCCTCTGGTCCCCCTGCGCCCGGAGCCCGGCCAGTCCCCGCTCGTTTCGCCTGGACTCGACCGCAAACGGTTCCGCCGAAGGTGAGATAAGGTCAGCCCCATGACCACACACCGGCCCGTCACGCTCATCACTGGCGCTTCCGGGGGCATCGGGTCGGCGCTGGCCCGCGCCCTGGCCCCCACCCACGACCTGATTCTGGGTGGCCGGGGCGGGGCCGCGCTGGAGCGCCTGTGTGCCGAACTGGGCGCCCAGCCGCTGCCCCTGGACCTGACTCGTCCCGAGACCTTTGAAGGGGCGCTGGCGGGGCTGGGCCGGGTTACGAACCTCGTCCACAACGCCGGGGTGGTGGACCTGGGCGCCGTGGCCGGGCAGGGGCACGTGGTCTGGACCCACACCCTGGCGGTGAACACCGTGGCCCCGGCCGAACTGACCCGGGTGCTGCTGCCCCAAGTGCGCGCCGAACAGGGCGTGGTGGTGTTCGTGAACAGCGGCGCGGGCCTGCGGGCCAATGCGGGCTGGGGCAGCTACGCCGCCAGCAAGTTCGCCCTGCGCGCCCTGGCCGACGCCCTGCGCGAAGAAGAGGCCCCGCACGGCGTGCGCGTGACCTCGGTGTACCCGGGGCGCACCGCCACCCCCATGCAGGAAAAGGTCCGCACGCAGGAGGGCGCCCCCTACACCCCAGAGGCGTTCATCCAGCCTGAAACCGTGGCGGCCACCATCGCCTTTGCCTTAAACGCCCCGCGCGACGCCACCCTGCCGGACCTCAGCGTGCGCCCCGGGCCCCAGGCCGCCCGCCCCCACGAGGCCGGCGCGTGAGTGCCGCCGCCCTGTATGACGCCGTGGTGGTGGGCGCTGGGCCCGCCGGCCTGAACGCCGCGCTGGTGCTGGGGGGCGCCGGGCGCCGGGTGCTGCTGCTGGACGGCGGCCCGCCGCGCAATGTGCGGGCCCAGGCCGCCCACGGGGTGTTTACCCGCGACGGCGCCACGCCCGTGACCCTCAAGACGCTGGGGCTGGGAGACCTTTCGCCCTACGCGGTCACGGTGCGGCCCGAACTGGCCCGCGAGGTGGCCCCCGACCCGGACGGCTTTGCCCTGCGCCTGGAAGGCCGCTGGGTGCGTGCGCGCCGGGTGCTGTTTGCCACGGGCGTGCGCGACGTGCTGCCCACCGTGCCCGGCCTGCGTGAACGCTGGGGGGCCACCGTGCACCACTGCCCCTACTGCGACGGCTGGCCCAACAAGGACGCCCGGCTGGGCGTGCTGGGCTCGGGGCAGGAGGGCCACCACCTCGCCCTGAGTGTGCGCTCGTGGTCGGAACGCGTGACCCTGCTGACCGACGGGCCCGACGAACTGACCGACGAGCAACGCGAGGACCTGCGCCGCGTGGGCATCCCGGTGCACACGGCGCCGATTCTGCGGCTGGGCGGGCGGCAGGATGTGCGCGTGCGCTTCCGGGCGCCGCTGGCGGACCCACCGGCCTCAGAGGCGACTTCCGCTGATTCGCTGTCCCTGGACGCCCTGTTCCTGAACCCCACACAGCAGCAGCGCAGCACCCTGCCCGCCGCCCTGGGCTGCGAACTGAACGACAAGGGCCGCGTGGTGGTCAACGAACACGGCATGACCAGCGTGCGCGGCGTATGGGCGGCGGGCGACATGACCGGCGCGCCGCAGTACGTCATGAGCGCGGCGGCCAGCGGCATGATCGCCGCCGTGTCGCTGAACACCACCCTGATTCACGAGGAGGTGCGGCACATGGGCGCGGCCTTCCACAAATCGCCCGATGAACCGAAAGGGGAGGGCGAAGCCTCCTGAGCCTCCGCTGAGCATCGTGTGTAAGATGCTCCCCATGTCCCCACGCGCCATGCTTTTTGATCTGGACGGCACCCTGCACGACCGCGCCGCCACCCTGCGCGCGTGGCTGGCCGAGCACGCCGCGCGCTTTGCCCTGCCAGACGGCTATGCCGAGCGGTTCGTGGAACTGGATGATTTCGGCTACCGGTCCAAGACCGAGGTGGTGCCCCAGCTGGTGAATGAATTTGGGCTGCCCCATGATCCCCAGGCCCTGCTGGACCATTACTCCGGCCACATGGCCCACGCCGTGCCCATGCCGCACGCCCACGAGGTTCTGCGTGAACTGCGCTCGCGGGGGGTGCGGCTGGGGGTGGTCACCAACGGCTGGCCAGCGGTGCAGCAGGCCTGCCTGGACCGCTGCGGCCTGACCGGGCTGGTGGACGACGTGGTGATCAGCAAGTCGGTGGGGCTCAGCAAGCCGGACCCGCGTATCTACGAGCTGGCGCTGGCGCGGCTGGGGGTGGCGGCGGCGGAGACGTGGTTTGTGGGGGATTCGCCGCGCAACGATGTGTGGGGGCCGCAGCAGGTGGGGGTGCGGGCGGCGTATTTGCCGACGGGGCATGGGTTGGGGGGGGAGGTGCCGGAGGTGGTGCTGAAGGATTTGTGGGGGGTGGTGGGGTTGGGGTGAGGGGGGGGTTTTTGGGCGGGGTCGTTTGCGTGTATGCCCCACCCCCCCAGCCCCCCTACCCCGGAGGGGCAGGGGGGAGCGGCGCTGCGCTGGCAAACGTTGACTGACGATTTGGGGCGGCCCGGCTTCGCCCCGCGTTGTACGCCGTCGCCTTTCTCCGCCCATCTGCGGACGCCCGCGCGCTGCGCGCACGACGGCTTCCGTTGCTCGCCCCGTAGGGGTGAAGGGTGGGGACGCTGAAAATGCGAGGTTCTACTTTTGAAAGGCAAAAGCGGCTATGGCCTTTGCTGCTGTTCAAAGTAGAACCTTCTCGCACGCACCACGCCTTCTTGCCCCTCTACCGCCCAGGTCCAGACGAGGCCGTCGTGCCCGAAGGGCGCGGGCCATTGCGCGGTCTCGGAGGATGGCGTCGAGGCCGGACACGTTACCGAAGAGGTAAGCCCAGCCAACGTCAGTAGAAACTCTTGCCCAGCGCAGCGCCGCTCCCCCCTGCCCCTCCGGGGTAGGGGGGCTGGGGGGGTGGGGCAACCCGGGCCAAGCTTCCACCAACCCCCCATGCCACCTTCACCCCCCTCGTCCCCCCGTACCATGCCCCCCGTGACCCCCCCCACCCTCCCCATCCACACCGTCATTCCCGCCGTCCAAACCGCCCTCCACACCCACCCCCTCGTCGTCCTCCAGGCCCCCCCCGGCGCCGGCAAAAGCACCGCCCTGCCCCTGGCCCTGCTGAACGAACCGTGGCTGGCCGGGCAAAAGATCATCATGCTGCAGCCCCGGCGGGTGGCGGCGCGGGCGGTGGCGGCGCGGCTGGCGGAAGGGTTGGGGGAGCGGGTGGGGGAAACGGTGGGCTACCGGGTGCGCTTCGAGGCGCAGGTGTCACCCGGCACCCGGCTGGAGGTGGTCACCGAGGGCATCCTGACGCGGCGGCTGCAGCGCGATCCAGAGTTGGCGGGGGTGGGGCTGGTCATTCTGGACGAGTTTCACGAACGGTCCCTGAACGCCGACCTCGCCCTGGCCCTGCTGCGCGACCTGCTGGGCGCCCTGCGCGACGATCTGCGCGTGCTGGTCATGAGCGCCACGCTGGACCCCGCACTGCCCGGGCGCCTGGGGGCGCCGCTGGTCGAGAGTGCGGGCCGGGCCTACCCCGTGGAGGTGCGCTATCTGGCCGTCGACCCTGCCGGGCGCGTGGAAGACGCCGTGGCCCGGCAGGTGCGCGCGGCCCTGGCCGAGCACGAGGGCGACGTGCTGGCCTTTCTGCCCGGCGTGCGCGAGATTCGCGGGGCGATGGGCCTGCTCTCTGGGGTGGACGCCGCCGTGTTGCCCCTGTACGGCGACCTGCCGGTGCGCGAGCAGGGACGCGCCCTGCGCCCGGACCCGGAGGGGCGGCGCAAGGTGGTGCTGGCGACCAGCATCGCGGAGACCTCGCTGACCATTGAGGGCGTGCGGGTGGTGGTGGACGGCGGCCAGAGCCGCTGGGCGCAGTTCGATCCGGCCACCGGGCTCTCGCGCATGGTCACGGGCAGGGTCACGCAGGACGCAGCGGCGCAGCGGGCGGGCCGCGCCGGGCGCACGGCCCCGGGGGTGGCCTACCGCCTCTGGAGCGAGCGCACCCAGGCGCTGCTGCCCGCCGCCCGCCCGCCCGAACTGCTGGAAGCCGACCTCGCGCCGCTGACCCTGGAACTGGCGCAGTGGGGCGTAACGGACCCGGCCGCCCTGCAATGGCTGGACCTGCCGCCCGAGCGCCGGGTGGCCTCGGCCCGCGAGCTGCTGCGGGGCCTGGGCGCCCTGGACGACCGTGGCCGCATCACCCCGGAGGGCAAGCGCCTGCTGGACTTTCCCACCCACCCGCGCCTCGCCCACCTGCTGACAGGCCAGGAGACCCCCGCCCTGGCCGCCGATGTGGCCGCGCTGCTGGAAGAACGCGACCCCCTCCCCCCGGGCAGCGGCGCGGACCTGACCGACCGGGTGGCGGCCCTGCGCGCGTGGCGCCGCCGGGAGGGCCATGGGGGCGACGTGGCTGTGCTGGAACGCATCGAGCGCCTTTCCAGGCAGTGGCGCGCGCTGCTGGGCGTGCGCCCGGACGACGCGGCGCCGGACCCTTTCGCTGTGGGCGCCCTGGTGGCGCGTGCCTACCCCGAGCGGGCCGCCCTGGCACGCGAAGCCCATTCGGGCCTGCGGCGGGGGCGCTTTCTGCTGGCGGGGGGACAGGGCGCGGCCCTGCCCGAAGGCGACGCGCTGGCGGGTACTTGCGCGCTGGCAGTGGCCCACCTGGACGCCGCGCAGGCCGAGGGGCGCATCTTCCTGGCCGCGCCCCTGGACCCGGCCGTGCTGAGCGCCGGGGCGCCGTGGGTGGACGCTGTGCGCTGGGACAGCCGCGCGGGCACGCTGGTGGCGCAGCAGGAGCGGCGTTTTGGCGCCCTGGTGCTGGAGACGCGGCCCCTGCGGGACCTGCCCCAGGAGGCCCGCACGGCCGCGCTGCTGGGCGCGGTGCGGGAGGAGGGCCTGGGCGTGCTGACCTTTGGCCCCGAGGCCCAGGCCCTGCGGGACCGGGTGGGGTCGCTGCGCCACTGGCGCCCGGACGACAGCTGGCCGGACCTGACCGACGCGGGCCTGCTGGCGACGCTGGACGTGTGGCTCGCGCCGCACTTGGGCAGCGCCCGTTCCCGCGAGGATCTGGGTCGCCTGAACCTGCTGCCCGCCCTGCAGGCCCTGTTGCCGTGGCCCCGGCCCGCGCAGCTGGATGAGCTCGCCCCCACCCACCTCACCGTGCCCACCGGCAGCCGCATTCGCCTGACCTACCGCCCCGGCGAGGCGCCCATCCTGGCCGTGAAGTTGCAGGAACTCTTTGGGCTGGCCGAGACGCCGGCCGTCAACGGGGGCCGCACGCCCGTGCTGCTGCACCTGCTGTCGCCGGCCGGGCGCCCGGTGCAGGTCACGCAGGATCTGCGCTCGTTCTGGAACTCGTCGTATTTCGAGGTGCGCAAGGACCTGCGCGGCCGGTATCCCAAGCACCCCTGGCCCGACGATCCCTGGAACCACGCGCCCATGCGCGGCACCAAAAAGCGCGGCGTTTAGGCCGGGCAGCGCTGGGGGCATGCCCCCCCCAGAGGGCCGCACCTGCGGCCCCATGCCCGGCCGGGGGCTGCCATGCTGGGAGGCGATGAACACGCTCGCCCGCTTTTCCCGTACCACTCTCGCCGCCACTGCCCTGGGCGCCGCCGGGCTGGCCCAGGCCGCTGACTACTCGAAAACCATGTGGTCGTACGCCACCGGGCAGGCCAAGACCAAGCCCGTGATTGACAGCCGCATGGGCACGGAGCTGATTATGCAGATGTGGGCTCAGCCTGCGGGCGTGCCCACCGAGGCCCTGATGTTCATGTATATGCCCAAGCGCAGCCCGGAGCACTGGGCCATTCTGCTGGTGAACCCCAAGGGCAAGGCGGGCGAGTTCGTGGGCGCGCGGCAGCTGATCTTCCTGAAGGCCGCCAAAAAGGACGGCGAGGTGATGAACATGTACCGCCTGGGCGACGGCATGTTCAAGAATCTGTACCTCATGGAGGGCAACGTGAGGGACCGCTCGGGCCAGATGTCGCGCCTCGTGATGCTGCTGACCCCGCAACTGGTGGAGCAGAACCTGGACCCCAAGGACCTGCTGGACTGATAGTGGTAGCCACATGACTTGAAGGGTTCGCCTTCAGGTTATGTGGGGCGAGCAGCGCGAGTGACCGCTGTGAGGCGGGCGCGGGTGCCCGTGGCAAGGGGAATTCTCTGACCCGCAAGGATGAGCCGCTGCGGTGGTCTGATTGACAGGAGCAGCATGTTCCAGCCTTGGGCCAGGCAAGAGCCCCCGAGTTCCGCCAGCGCCGGCCCTCTATCCGAGTCACCCACCCCGTTCGCCCGGAAGGCGCGCTGGGGCCTGTTGTGAGCATTGCGGCTGTCACCCAGCGCGCCCGGCCTTACGCCGTCGGTTTGCTCGCCACGAACAGCACGCGGGTAAAGGCGTAATACAGCCGCTCGCCGGGATAGGCGGCCTGCAACCTCGCCCGGTAAGCGGCCAGGAAGCGCGCCCCGGTGGCGTCGTCCAGCCGCGACAGGTAGGGCACCAGCGCCGTGCCGCGTGTCCAGGCAATCAGGCCTTCAGCGCCGTCCAGCACCACCGGGTACACCTTGCTCAGGGCTGTAATGGCCTGCGCCCCCAGGGCGTCCAGATGCTCGGCATAGGCGGCCGGGCTCAGGACCGGCGAGGCGCCGTGCGCGGTGCCAAAGCGGGTATAGCCGCCCAGCGCGGCTGCAAAATCGGCGGCGGTCTCGCTCAGCAGGCGGTGACTGGGGTGGTCGTGGTTGGCGGGCACCTGCACGGCCAGCACGCCGCCCGGGGTCAGGTGGGTCCACAGCCGTGAAAGCAGCGCCGGGTGGTCGGGCAGCCACTGGAGCGAAGCATGGGCGTGAATAAGGTCAAAGTCGCCGGAGAGCGCCGCAATGTCTCCCGGCACAAAGCGCAGGTTGGGGGCTTCGTGCGCGGCAGCGCGCGCCAGCATCTCGGGGCTGCTGTCCAGGCCGGTCACTTCGGCGTCGGGGAAGCGGCGGGCCAGGGTCAGTGTGTGCTCGCCGGTGCCGCAGCCCAGGTCCACCACCCGGCGGTAGGGCCTGTCTGGAATCAGCGCGTGCAGATCCTGCACCGGGGCGCTGCGGGCGGCCTTGAACTGGTCGTACACGTCGGGGTTCCAGGTCATGCGGCCAGCGTAAGGGGTGGCTGCGGGCAACTGTCCGTACTTTAGTGGTAACAAGGCAGGGGCAAAAAAAATCCCGCCTGGGGCGGGACTTACAGCAGGCGGGCCAGGGTGCCGCCCAGCAGCATCAGCAGGAACAGCGAGAGGGTAAAGGCCAGCAGTTGCCGGGTACCGGGGCGGTCGCCTTCGCGGCCACGCCAGATCATGCGGCGCGCCCGGTCTGGGGCGAACCAGGGTGCAGGCTGCCCAGGGCGGCCTTCAGGTGCTTGTACACTTCGCGCTGCAGTTCCAGGTCCTCGGGCAGTTCGTAGCGCAGCTGTTCCATGGCCTGCATCAGGTGGGCGCCGCCGGGGGTGCGCTCGTGATCGGGGCGGGCCCAGTCGGGCAGTTCGGGGGTGGTGGTGGGGGCGCGCTTGGCGTCGTCCCAGTCGGCCCAGGTCTTGGGCAGGTCATACAGGTAGCGGCCAATGCCGAAATGCACAGCGCAGCGCTTCAGGGCGTCGCTGCTGGCCGCCTTCAGGGTGCCCAGGTCGCCTTCCTGGGCCTCGCCGATGTCCTCGCGGGTCACACCCAGCACGGTCAGGCGGCCCTTCACGGTGGGCAGGCGGGTGCCGGGCACGACTTCCACCTCGAAGCTCCAGCCATCGGGGCAGATGGAATCCAGGCGGTCTTGCACCGCGCGGGCGTCAATGTGGGCCAGCATCAGGGCGCGTTTCCGGTCTTTGCTGATGACACCGGGCTTCCACGCCACCATATGAGCGGGAAACGGGGCCTGGAGTCGTTTCTGAACATCGCTCAGTTTCATGTATTTAGTTTATAACAGAATAGAATTACGGTCAAGGCAGAATAGGCGGGCGGGTGTTCTGCTCAGGCGCCGCCTGCCGCCCCCTCGACAAGCCACGGTCTGGAGGCGCCTCCACGCTCTAGCATGCGCGCCATGAGCCGCTCGGCCACCGTGACCCGCCAGACCAGCGAAACGACCATCACTGTTCGCCTGGACCTTGAGACTGCCGCCTATGACCCGCCCCGGACCGGGCACGGGTTTTTTGACCATATGCTCGACGCCCTGGCCCGCCACGCCCGCCTGGGCCTGAGCGTGCAGGCCGAGGGCGACCTGCACATTGAGCCCCACCACCTGATTGAAGACACCGGCATCACCCTGGGGCAGGCGCTGACCCAGGCGCTGGGCGACCGCAAAGGGATTGAGCGCTACGGCAGCGCCTTCGTGCCCATGGACGAAACCCTGGCGCATGTGGTGGTGGACCTGTCCGGGCGCGCGCATCTGGCCTTTGAGCCGGAAACGCTGGATGTGTGGGGCACAGCGGGCGGCATGACCCACTACCACCTGCGCGAGTTTCTGCGCGGCCTGTGCAACCACGGCGGCATCACGCTGCATGTGCGCCTGCTGGCCGGGCGCGAGGCCCACCATGTCATTGAAGCGGTGATGAAAGCCCTGGCCCGCGCCCTGCGCGACGCGCTTGAGCTGACCTCGGACGCCATGCCCAGCACCAAGGGGAGCCTGTGAGCGCGCCGGAGGTGCTGCTGCTGGACTACGGTGCGGGCAACGTGCGCAGCGCGGCCAAGGCGCTGGAGCGGGCCGGGATGACGGTGAAGGTCAGCGCCGACCCCGCCGACGTGCCCGGCGCGCGGGCGGTGGTGGTGCCGGGCCAGGGCCACTTCCGGCAGGTGATGGAGGCGTTCGACGAGAGCGGCTTTCGCCAGCCGGTGCTGGACGCCGCGAACGCCGGCACGCCGCTGCTGGGGATCTGCGTGGGGATGCAGATGCTCCTGGACGGCTCTGAGGAAGCGCCTGGGGTGCGGGGCCTGGGGCTGGTGCCGGGCACCGTGCGCCGCTTTGAGCACCTGCCGGGCCTGAAGGTGCCGCAGATGGGCTGGAACTCGCTGGACAAGGTGGGCGATAGTCCTCTGCTGCGCGACCTCGCCTGCCCGGCCTACGCGTACTTTGTGCATTCCTACTACGTGCCCATTGAAACGGAAGTGGACGCCGGGGCGCTGACCGAGTACGGCGTGCCGTTCTGGGCCGCCCTCAGCCAGGGCAACGTCCATGCCACGCAGTTTCACCCGGAAAAGAGCGGGGCGGTGGGCCTGGCGATTCTGGAGCGGTTCCGGCGCTATGTGCTGGAGGGCGGAGCGTAGAGCGTGGAGCGTGGAGCGTGGACTGGGTGCTTGTTCGTAGGCTGTCCGCGCCGTCAGCTACGCTGCACCCTTCTGCTGTCCGCTCCTGGTGGACCGGTTCCGGCGCCGTGGTCCACAATCGGGGCATGACGACCCAGACCCGTCCGCCTGTGAACCTCGACTGGTCCACCTTGGGCTTCAGCTACATCCGCACCGACGAACGCTACCTGTCGCACTGGCGCGGCGGGCAGTGGGACAGCGGCCAGCTGACCCTGGACAACGTGCTGCACATCAGCGAGGGCTCAACGGCCCTGCACTACGGGCAGCAGTGCTTTGAGGGCCTGAAGGCGTACCGCGCCGCCGACGGCAGCGTGAACCTCTTCCGCCCCGACCAGAACGCCGCGCGCATGCAGGCCAGCTGCCGCCGCCTGCTGATGCCCGAAGTCAGCACCGAGCAGTTCATTGACGCCTGCCGGCAGGTGGTGAAGGCCAACGAGCACTGGATTCCCCCCTACGGCACGGGCGGCGCGCTGTACCTGCGCCCCTACGTGATCGGCGTGGGCGACAACATCGGCGTGCGCTCGGCGCCGGAATTTCTGTTCGGCGTGTTCGCCATTCCAGTGGGCGCCTACTTCAAGGGCGGCCTGACCCCGCACAACTTCATCACGTCCAGTTATGACCGCGCCGCGCCGCACGGCACCGGGGCGGCCAAGGTGGGGGGCAACTACGCCGCCAGCCTGCTCCCCGGCTTTGAGGCCAAGGAGCGCCACTTCGCTGACGCCATTTACCTGGACCCCGCCACCCACACCAAGATTGAAGAGGTGGGCGCCGCCAACTTCTTCGCCATCACCAAAGACGGGCAGACCTTCGTGACGCCCCAGTCGCCCAGCATCCTGCCCAGCATCACCAAGTACAGCCTGCTGCACTTGGCCGAGCACCGCCTGGGCCTGAAGGTGGTGGAGGGCGACGTGTACATTGACCGCCTCAACGAGTACAGCGAGGCCGGCGCGTGCGGCACGGCGGCCGTGATCACGCCCATTGGCGGGATTCAGCATGGCGAGAAGTTCCACGTGTTCTACAGCGAAACGGAAGTGGGCCCCGTCACCCGGCGCCTGTACGACGAGCTGACGGGGATTCAGTACGGCGACCGCCCGGCGCCGGAAGGTTGGCTGGTGAGGGTTTAAGGGCAGCGGGGACCAGGAGGCGGGGCGCGGTGGGGGAGAGATCCTGGCCGCGCCCCTCAGCTTTCTCGTTGCTGTCGTGGCCAAAGCTTGAATGACAAAAGGGACTTGATTAAAGAGAAAAGTAAGAATCTTGACTTCATTCTCATAAAATGACCACTTTGCCTGTGGCTGCCGCCCCCATTCCAGCGCGCCGCCCAAACTACTGGTTGGGCCTGTTCTTGACCTTCATTGCGCCTGGGGCCGGGTTTACCTACCTCAACCGCATTCCGCTGCATGTGGCGTGGCTGGTGGGGGCCAGCGCGGTTTCCCTGTTCACCGAGTCGTGGGGGACGGCGGGCACTGTCGTTGCCCTGGTTGTCACTGCCTTTTTGCTGATGCACTACCGCGACACCTTCGCCAAAGAGGCCGCCCAGGACTGGGCCAGACCCGCCCTGGCTCAGCCCCTGAAGTGGGGCATCATCGGCGTTCATCTGGTGCTGTCGGTGGGCCTGCAAGTCGTGTTCCTGGCCACTTCGCTGATTCCAGGCCTGTTGGAAGCCCGTGGGGAGGCGCAGGAGGCCGCCATTCGCTCATACGTGATGAACACTTACCTCAGCGTTTACGCTGACAGTGTGAACGGCAAGGCCAAAGGGGGCGACTGCCTGAAGCAGGGTACCGGGCCCGCCCCCAGGAACATCGTGAGCTGCCGTGTGGACGTTTCTGATCCACAACGGCCCACGCTGACGGTGACCACCAGTGCAGGCGAGACCTTGACCTTCCCGTAAACAGGGGTCTATAGGACAAGCTGACGGGGATTCAGTCCGGGGACCGCCCGGCGCCGGAAGGCTGGCTGGTGAAGGTCTAAGGGTAGCGGGAGGCGGGGCGCGGTGGGAGAGAGCTCCTGGCCGCGCCATCAATCCAGTTTGGGGAGGAGGTCCTATGGAGAGAGGCT